>DASROG010000631.1:0-11372 GCA_035646995.1 Myxococcaceae bacterium | reverse complement strand
CCTCGGCCTCCAGGGATGTGTCGATGCTCGTCGGCATGACCCGGAGGCAGCTCTCGGTGCCCCTCCAGATCAGCGATCGAGGACGCGCTCGGTGTCAAACGCCCCACCCCGGTCGAGGGCCACGTCCGGCGGCCTGGCGCGGGTTCCGGGGGGTCAGGCAGGCCCGCCCGGAACCCCCGCGTTAGAGTGGCCGGGTGGCCGTTCCGACCGAGCCCATGCGGGTGACCCGCGACGAGCTGCGCTTCGACTTCGCCGGGGCGCGGTTCCGTCTTCCCCGCGACCGTGCGCTGCTCGGGTGGATCGTCGACCAGTTCCTCTACGGTGAGGTGACCGGCATCCAGGTCGGGCACTGGCTCTACGGGGCACCCTCGCTCGAGGCGGCCACCTTCTTCGCCCGCCAGGCGAGCGAGGAGCTGGCCCATGTGCGGGTGTTCCTCCGGATCCACGCCCTGCTCGGGACCACCCCCGGCCCGCCCCACCCGGTGGTGCGTTTCCTCTCCACCGGCGCGATGGGAACCGACTACGCCGAGCACGTCGCGACCGAGATGGCGGTGGGCGAGGGGCTGGTGCTCGCGGTGTTCCAGGCGCTGATCGACACCGTGGACGCGCCGGAGATCGTCCGGCTGCTCGAGGGAGCGGCGCGGCAGGAGGAGCGGCACGTCGCCTTCGGGGAGACGGAGACGGTGCGGCTCCTGGCCGAGCGACCCGGGCTGGCGGACGACCTGCTCGGGGCGAACCTCCTCACCCTGCTCGCCCTTCCGCGGCTGGCCCGCTTCATCCAGCGGCGGCTCGGGACCGAGCACGAGGTGCTCCGGCACGTCGAACCCTTCCTTGCCCACGTGGTCCGGCTCACCGAGCTGCGGCTCCAGCGGGTGGGCGTCCTCCGAGGCTCGCTCCGGGAGCTCGGATGGGTGCGGCGGGCACGGCTGCTGGCACGGGCCTTCTTCCGCCATCAGCTCAACCGGTTCCGCCGGCCGCGGCGATTGACTGACACCTACCTGTCGGATCCGCTGCTCCGGCGACAGCCCCCGGAGGCGGCGGAGTGACCCTGACACTCAACGGAGAGCGACGGGAGGTCGCCGACGGGCTGACGGTCGCTGCGCTCGTGTCCCAGCTCGGCGTCCGGGGTCGGGTGGCGGTGGAGCTCAACGGTGAGGTGCTCCGCCAGGCGCAGCATCCCGAAGTGACGCTCCGCGAGGGCGACTCGCTGGAGGTGGTGACGTTCGTGGGTGGAGGAGCGTAGAAGTCCCCCATGGACGACGCTCTGGTCATCGCGGGCAAGCGGTTCGGTTCCCGTCTCCTCATCGGCACCGGGAAGTATCCGAGCCACGAGGTCATGAAGCGCTGCCACGAGGCCTCGGGAGCGGAGATCGTCACCGTCGCGGTGCGGCGGCTGGACCTGAGCGCGAAGGGCGAGGCCTCGCTCCTCCACTGGATCGACGCCAGCCGGATGACGCTCCTTCCGAACACGGCCCTCTGCTACACCGCGGAGGACGCGGTCCGGACCTGCCGCCTGGCAGCCGAGCTGGGCATGAGCAGGTGGGTGAAGCTCGAGGTCCTCGGCGACGAGCGCACCCTCTTCCCCGACGTGGAGCAGACGGTGGCCGCGGCGCGCATCCTGGTGAAGGAGGGGTTCACCGTCCTGCCCTACACCTCGGACGACCCGATCACCGCCCGGAAGCTCGAGGACGCCGGCTGCGCGGCGGTGATGCCGCTCGCCGCGCCCATCGGTTCGGGTCTGGGCATCCGGAACCCGCACAACATCCGGCTCATCCGCGAGGTGGTGAAGGTGCCGGTCATTGTCGACGCCGGCGTGGGAACGGCCTCCGACGTGGCCATCGCCATGGAGCTCGGCTGTGACGGCGTGCTCCTCAACACCGCGGTCGCCGGGGCCAAGGACCCGGTGCGGATGGCGCACGCCATGAAGCTCGCCATCGAGGCCGGGCGCTCGGCGTTCCTCGCCGGGCGCATCCCCCGCAAGGCCTACGGCTCGGCCTCCAGCCCGCTCGAGGGCCTCGTCGACTGAGGCTGCCGCGCCTCATCGTCGTCACCGACTGGGCCCTGCCGGAGGAGGCTCACCGAGCGGCGCTCGAGGCCGTGGCGGCCCTCGGTCCGGAGGTCTGCATCCAGCACCGTGACCCTGGCGCACCGGTGCGCGGCTTCCTGGAGCGCGCGCGGTGGCTCGCGGCGCTGACCCGCGCCTCCGGTGCCCAGCTGGCGGTGAACGGGCGACTCGACGTCGCGCTCCTGGTGGACGCGCACCTGCATCTTCCGGTCGACGCGCCGCGGCCCCACGAGGTGCGGCCATTTCTCCCGGCTGGCCGGTGGGTCAGCGCCGCCGTGCACTCCGGGGCCGAGCTCGGGGAGGTTCAGGGCAGCGACGCTGTCCTCCTCTCCCCGGTCTTCGCTCCCGGGTCGAAGCCCGGCGATGCCCGGCCACCGCTCGGTCCGGAAGGCTTCGATCGGCTGGCACGCCTCGCCTCACCGGTCGCCTGCTTCGCCCTCGGCGGGATGACCCCCGCCAGGCTCGCGATGCTTGCCGGGGCTCACGGCGCGGCAGTCCAGAGCGGCATCCTGCGCGCGCCCGACCCCGCCGCGGCCGCCCGCGCCTTCCTCGCCCCTCGCTGACGGTCGCCCTCCTCGTCACCGGCAGCGCATGCGCTGTGCCCGGCCGTGCACACCGCGGAACGATCGAAGCGATGGGCGGTGGACAGTGAACATCACCCGATTGCGCGCCGTTCCGCCTGGCCGAGCCAGTGCCCATCCATGGGGCCGCTCGGGGTGCACCCAGGGAGGCAGCGCGATGAAGCGGTTCGTGGTGGCAATGGGAGCGGTCCTGACCGTGGTGGCATGGCTGGGCTGCGGAGACGATGACGGTGGCGGCGGCGGGAACAACGGGCCGCCACAGAACAAGGCGTGGGTGCGCTTCGGGAATCTTTCCCCCGACGCCCCGGCCATCGACATCTGCGTCAAGCAGTCCTCGAGCACGAACTGGGGCTCCCCGGTGCTCGCGGCCAACCAGATCAGCGGCGGACTCACCTATCCCGCGATGAGCAAGGTCATCTACATCGACCCCGGGGCGTCGCTCGACTTCCGCGCGGTTGCGCCCGGGGGGACCTGTGACACGCCGGTAGGCATCGACCTCACCGCGCAGACCATCAACGCGCACGGGACGTACACCGTCACCGCGGTGGGTCTGCTCGCTCAGGGAGCCACGGGGCCCTACCGGCTACAGCAATACATCGAGCACGGGGAGCCGCCCGCGGCGGGGAAAGCGCGGTTCCGGTTCGTCACGGTGATGCCGAATGCCCCACCCATCGCCGACGGCATCGCAGACGGCGGGACGTGGGTCCGCTCCCTCACCGAGGCGTCGATGTCCTTCCGGCAAGGAGCCTCGGGCGTGGGAATCGTCGATGGGTATCAGGACATCGACCCGGATCCCGCCTTCCCCCTCACCGTTCGCCCGTCACCCCCGGAGACCAACCTCGATCTCTACACGGCGCCGATCAACTTCCGCTCCGGCATCATCACTGCCGTCTGGGCCATCGGGCTGCTGGGTGGGACCGGCGACCAGCGGATCGGCTACTTCGTCTGTGACGAGGTGCCGGCAGCGGACGGCGGTGTGACCACCTGCGCACGGCACTAGGAGGCGGCAGGCCGGGGCCCGGGCGTACCGCGACGATTCCCGGGGGACAGGCTCAGTTGACCGCGCCGGGACTGTTCCAGCTGTTCTGGTCCCGGTCGGCGCAGTGGTAGTCCTCGGCCGGCATGTCCCACTCGGACCACGGGGCGACGGTCCAGCGCTGCCACGCGCCGGATCGCCACCGGTACGCCCAGGTGTACGTGCCGTACGGGTCGTTGATGCCCGGGTTGTAGGTGCTCCAGCTCCAGGCGTAGGTCTTGTTCCGGTCCACGTTCCAGGCGCCCCACTCGCCCGTCGAGAACCACGAGTACCCGCTGCTGTTGAGAACGATGTTCTGCCGGAGCCTGCTGTTCGCGGAGGGCCAGCCCCACTCCGGGGTATCGAAGCGGATCGGCGCGAACTTGGTCCGGTTGAAGTCGTTGAAGCCGACGTAGAGGCTCCCGTAGGTGTCGGTCACGCTCCCGCCGGAGTGGGCCCGCCAGTACCGGAGCCCCTGGCCCAGCCACTCGACGATGTTGTTGGTGATTCGGATGGTCTTGAGAGACCACCCCACCCACATGCCCTCGTTGGCGAGCTGGATGCCGGTGGCCCGGTAGGCGAGGTCACGCCGGTTGTACTTGTCGGTGTTGGCGTAGATCCAGTTCCGGTTGAGGGTGACGTTCCGGGAGTTGGAGACGAAGAGGTTGACCGAGACGCAGTTGTAGATCCGGTTCCCCTCCACCGTGGCCCCGTCCACTGCGAGCACGTCGGCGCACTCCCCGTAGCTGTCGTGGATGGAATTGCCGATGAGCTTCCAGCTCCACTGGCTCTTCTTGGGATTGCTGGCCACCGCAGCGTCCCAGTAGTCCGACTGCCAGTACTGGTTCCGCATCACCGTGTTGTAGACCTCGTTGCCGACGATCTCCATCGAGCTGCCGTCGGTGATGATCCCGTGCCGGGCGGTGTCGTGGACGGTGTTGTAGTAGAGCTTGATCGAGCTCGACTCGGACACGTTGATGCCGTAGCCGCCGTGCTCGGCATCCGGCACCCCGGTGTTCTGGACGGTGAGCCCCTGGATGGCGACGTTGCCCACCCGCCAGAGCCCGAGCACTGCCCCGTAGTCGGGGACACCTCCCCAGCCGTCGATGACCGGGCTCTCCCCGGGTGCGTTGGTGATCAGGACCCGATCGCTCGGCCAGAGATTCATCAGCTTGACGGGACCGTACGTCCCGCCGTGCACGTAGATCGTGTCCTTGCCCTTGGCGCACGTCGCCGCGGCGGTGATGGTGCGGAAGGTGTATCCGTTTCCTGGACACCACCCCGGGTCCGTCCCCCACGTGGCCACGTGGAACAACCGTCCACTCCAGTCAGGTTGGAGTCGCGCCGGGGCGGCGCAGGAGGTCCAGCTGCCGTCCGCGCCCGCGGCGAGTGCGCCGGACGCGAGCAGCACCGCGGCCAGTCCCAGGATTCTTCCCATTGCGTGCAACACCGTCTCCTCGGTGAGGCGGGCCTCTTACGACGCAGAGCGGCCATGATTCTTGGTAAACAGTTTCGGCACATCCGAACTAGGCCGTGCGGCTGACAGGGGAGCGACGGCCCGCTCCGAGAGGCGGCCGCTCGGCTGCTCACCCCCCCGGCGGGTTCTGGGGCGGCTGAGCATCCGGTGGGTCGCGGGCGAGCGCCGACGCCCCGACGGTTGACGAGTCGTGCTCAGCGCGGGGGTGAGTCAGTTGACGGCGCCGGGCGTGTTCCAGTCGCTCTGGGTGCGGCTCTGGCAGTGGTAGTCCGCCGAGGGCATCTCCGGCTCGGACCAGGGGGCCACCGTCCAGCGGATCACCGACCCCGACTTCAGGTCGTAGGCGGGGACGTAGCTGCCCCAGGTGTCGACGATGCCCGGGCTGCTCGCGGTGGTGCCCGTGCCGTAGTTCCAGTTGCCCCCCACGTTCCAGGCCCCCCAGTTCTCGGTGGAGAACCAGCTGTACCCGCTCTGGTTGAGCACCAGGTTCTGACGGAGCCGGTTGTTCGCCGTCGGCCATCCCCCTTCCGGGGTGTCGAACCGGACCGGGGCGAACTCCGTCCGGTTGAAGTTGTTGAACCCCACGTAGACGTTTCCGTAGGTGTCGGCGACCGTGCCGCCGGTCCGCGCGCGCCAGTAGCGCAGTCCCTGCCCCACCCACTCCACGATGTTGTTCGTGATCCGGACGTTGCTGACCGACCACCCCACCGAGTTGCCCTCGTTCGCGAGCAGGATGCCGGTGGCCCGGTAGTCGTAGTCCGGCCGGTTGTACTGGTCGTTCGCCTCGTAGATCCAGTTCCGGTTCACGGTCACGTTCCTCGAGCCGGAGATGAACAGGTTCACGCTGACGCAGTTGTAGATCCTGTTCCCCTCCACGGTCGCTCCGTCCACCGCCAGGACGTCGGCGCACTCGCCCCAGCTGTCGTGGATGGAGTTGGCGACGAGCTTGTATCCCCACTGATTCCGGTGCGGATCGCTGGCCACCGCTGCGTCCCAGAAATTCGAGTTCCACCAGCGGTTCCGCATGACCGTGTTGTAGACCTCGTTGCCGACCACCTCCATCTGGTGACCGTCGGTGATGATCCCGTGCCTCGCGGTGTCGTGGACGGTGTTGAAGTACAGCTTCACGTAGGTCGACCGGCTGACCCGGATGCCGTAGCCACCGTGCTCCGCGTCGGGGACGCCGGTGTTCCGGACCGTGAGCCCCTGGATGGCGAAGTTGCTGACCTGCCAGAGGCCGAGGACCGACGCGTAGTCCGCCACGCCGTTCCAGCCGTCGATCACCGGGCTCTCCCCCGGCGCGTTGGTGATGAGCACCCGATCCGAGGGCCAGAGGTTGGAGATCACCACCGGACCGTAGGTCCCGGCGTGGACGTAGATGGTGTCCTTGCCCTTCGCGCACTTCGCCGCGGCGTCGATGGTCCGGAAGGTGTAGCCGGCACCGGGACAGGTGCCCGGGTTGGTTCCCCAAGTCGCGACGTGGAACGTCCGGCCGGCCGGGTCGGGGGTGAGGCGTGAGGGCAGCGCGCAGTCGGTCCAGCTTCCATCCGCACCAGCAGCCAGGGCAGCGAGGGAGAACAGTCCTGCCGCCAGTCCCAGGGTCCTTCCGAGTGCGTGCAACAGCGCCTCCTTGGGGCACGAGAGAGCGGCGCAAGGTACGCCGCGGGGATCTGCTGCCGCCTGGTGAACATTTGCCCACAGCGAAGCCTGGTTGGAGGGCAGCCGTCCGAGCATGACGTCCGAACGATCGCTCCCGCGACACGCAACTCGGGCGAGCGGCCCCCTGAGAGGGAGGCCGCCCGCCCCGGGGCGTGCTCAGCGTGCGCGCCGTGCCGTCAGTTGATGGCGCCGGGCGTGTTCCAGCTGCCCTGGCTGCGGCTCTGGCAGTGGTAGTCGGTCGAGGGCATCTCGGGCTCGGACCAGGGGGCGATGGTCCAGCGGATCACCGCGCCGGAGCGCAGGTCGTACGCCGGCACGTAGCTGCCCCAGGTGTCCTGGATGCCCGGGCTGGTGGCGGTGGTGTTCTTGTAGTTCCAGCTCCCGGTCAGGTCCCACGAGCCCCACTGCTCCGTGGAGAACCAGCTGTACTTGCTCGAGTTGAGAACGAGGTTGCGGCGAAAGCGGTTGGTTCCGCGCGGGGCCCACCCCTCGGGGGTGTCCAGCCGGACGGGTGAGAACTGGGTCCGGTTGAAGTTGTTGAAGGCGACGTAGAGGTTTCCGTAGGTGTCCTTCACCGGGTGCCCCGAGTGGGGCGCCTTCCAGTACCGGATGCCCTGGCTGACCCACTCGATGATGTTGTTGGTGATGCGGATGTTGCTCAGCGTCCAGCCGACCGTCCTCCCCTCGTTCGCGAGCTGGATCCCGGTGGCGCGCGTGCCGTAGTCCTTGCGGTTGAACTTGTCGCCGTCGGCGTAGATCCAGTTCCGGTTCACGGTGACGTTCTGGGAGCCGGAGACGAACAGGTTGGTGCTGACGCAGTTGTAGATCCGGTTTCCCTCCACGGTGGCGCCGTCCACGGCGAGCACGTCCGCGCACTCGCCATAGCTGTCATGGATGGAGTTGCCGCTGAGCTTGTAGCCCCACTGGTTCCGGTCGGGCTGGCTCGTGACCGCCGCGTCCCAGTAGTCGGACTTGAACCACTGGTTGCGCATCACCGTGTTGTAGATCTCGTTGCCCACCACCTCGATCTGGTGCCCGTTGGTCAGGATGCCGTGCCTGGCCGTGTCGTGGACGGTGTTGAAGTAGAGCTTCACGAACGTCGACTCGTAGGCGTGGATGCCGTACCCGCCGCTCTCCGGGTCGCTCACCCCGGTGTTCCGGATGGTGAGCCCCTGGATGGCGATGTTGCTCACCCGCCACATGCCAACGATCGCGCCGAAGTTGGGGATGCTGCTCCAGCCCTCGATGACCGGGCTCTCGCCGGGAGCGTTGGTGATGAGGATGGTGTCGCTCGGCCAGAGGTTGCTGATCTGCACGGGGCCGTAGGTGCCGCCGTGGACGTAGATGGTGTCCTTGCCCCGCGCGCACCTGGCGGCCGCGGAGATGGTCCGGAAGGTGTAGCCCGACCAGTCCGGGCATGTCCGCGGGTCACTGCCTGATGTCCTCACGTGGAAGGTGCGTCCGGCGGGGTTGGGCGCGAGCCGTTTGGGTTGTGAGCACCACGACCAGCTTCCATCCGCTCCAGCAGCCAGGGCAGCGAGGGAAAAGAGCCCTGCTGCCAGTCCCAGGGTCCTTGCGAGTGCGTGCAACAGCGCCTCCTCGGGGCTCGTGAGAGACGGGCGCACGGTACGACGCGGGGCTGCTTCGCCTCCTTGTGGACATTTTCTGCACAACGCCAGCAGCTCGGAGGGCGACCGGGCAACCGGCGACATGGGTCGGCTGCTCGGCGCGGCGGCGCTGCGGTCCAGTGCGGATGGTCGTGAGTGCGCGCACCGCGGCCGCCCCGGGGAGCCGGACGGAGCCGTGCGACCGGGGGGCGGCCTCGCCTGGTCGTGAGCGCGGGACTGGCGCTCTACGCGCGCGCGAGGAGTGCCTGGGCCGAGCCGGCCAGTGCGTCCACCGCGCGATCGAGCGTGAAGCGCTGCAGCACCCGCGCGCGCCCGCGCCGGCCCAGCTCGGCGCAGGCGTCGGGGGCGCTGCAGAGCTCGACGACGGCGTCGGCGAGGGCGTCCGCGTCGCCTCGGGGGACCAGCCGGCCACAGTCGCCCACCACCTCGGGCAGCCCGCCCACCTCCGACGCGACCACCGCCGCTCCCGAGCACATGGCCTCGGCAGGCGACAGCCCGAACGACTCGTTCACCAGCGTCGGGGCGAGAAGGACGTCGATGTCCCGGAACAGCGGCCCGAGCCCCCGCACGGTCCCGAGCACGTGGACGGCCCTGCCCCTGGCCCACGACTCCAGCTGCTCCCGCTCGGGGCCCTCGCCGGCGAGGAAGAGCTCCACCCCGGGGAGGCGCCGCTCCAGTCGCTCGAAGGCGCGCTGCATCACGTGAATGCCCTTCTCCGGGTGCAGCCGCCCGGCGTAGGCCAGGCGAGGAGGACCGGGCCGGCGAGGCCCGTTCCGTCCCGGCCAGCGTTCGACGTCGATGCCGTTGTGGACCACCTTCACCCGCTGTGGGTCCAGCCCCAGGGAGACCAGCCGCCGCGCCACGAAGCCCGAGACGCCGATGGCCTCGTCCACCAGCTGGCGGGCGATCGCCCCCCGGAGGCGCTCGACGCCGCGCAGCAGCGGGCCCTTCGGGGAGACGAGGTTCCCCGCGTGGTCCACCGTCTGGAGGCGCGCGATCCGGCCGGTGGCCCGGGCGAGGAGCAAGAGCGGATCGAACGGGGAGACGAAGTGCGACTGCACCACCACCGGACCGCCGGCGAGCGCCTTCCAGAACCGGGCCGGGTCCTTGCGCAGCGGGAACGGCGCCGTGCCCCACGTGATGCCGGCCGACTCGATCTCCCGGGCGAACTCCGGGGCGGGCGAGGCGTAGAAGAGCATCCGCACCGGCCACCCCGCCTCCCGGACCCGGCGGCCGATCCGGCCGAAGAACAGATCCAGGGTGCGGTCCCCGCGCGGGGTGAAGTCGGCCAGGACGACGAGGGTCGCGCCCATCGCTCGCGGCCTCAGAGGACCGGGGCCTCGGCGGGCTCCCCGGGGTCGGGCTGGGCCGGGAGAACCGGGGCCGCCGCCGGGCGCGGCCGCCGGAGCATCGACAGCACGCGGAGCACGCGGATCCCCTGCGCATGCAGCACGGCCACGTAGGTGAGGGTGAAGACCACCGCGTCCGTGGCGAGCGGGACCAGGCGCCAGAAGAAGGTGTGGGGGAGGAAGTCGAACCGGCCGGCGATGACCCGGTGCCAGATCAGCATCGCCGCCACCGACACGCCCGCGGCGACGGTCGCCTGCAGCCCGTCCCGGAAGGGCACCAGCCCCAGCAGCTGCCTCGGGGACGCGAGCTGCAGCGCCCGCGGGAGCCGCCCCACGAGGAGCACCTTTCCCGCCGCCTCGGCGAGAAGCCAGGAGACGACCCCGCCGATCAGCCCGAACATCCCCACCAGCAGCAGCACCAGCGGGACGGTGATCAGCGCCTTCACCACGTAGGAGAGGAGGATGGCTCGGGTCTCACCCCGGGCCCGGAGGAGCCCGTCGAGCGGGAAGCACCCGAACAGCACCGCCAGCGTGCTCACCCGGAAGAGCGGCACCGCGTCGAGGAACTTCGGGCCGAACACCCCCTCGATGAAGGCCGGCGCCGCGGCGATCAGGAAGGCGCAGGTGGGGATGAAGACGAGCGCCAGCCGTGCCGCGGCGTCTCGCGCGAGCGCCACCGAGTCCGCCAGGCGGCCCGCCCGCTCCAGCTCGCCAACGTGCACCATCAGCACCTCGGTGGTGGGCGTGTAGAGGAGGTCCACGATGGGAAGCTGGAAGCACCCCACGGTGTAGATGGCGAAGAGCGCCGGATCGAACTGCGCGCTCACCACCCACTGGTGCAGCGAGTGCTGCGGCACCGAGATGGCCATCGCCGCCCCGAAGGGAAGCGCGTAGGCGAGCTGGGCCCGGAGCGCCGCCCGGTTCCACCAGGGGCCGGGAGCGGCGTTCACCGCCAGAGTCCAGGTGGCGAGGGTCCGCACCACCATCAGCCCGGCCACGCTCCACATCGTGGCGTGCAGCCCGAGCCCGAGGAGGATGGGCACGGTCATCGCCGCGGCCCGGAGCGAGTCCCAGACCAGGTAGTTCACCGCGGCCACGCCGGTGCGGCCCTGGCTGGTGAAGAGCGTCTCCAGCGGTGAGGCGGCGAGGAAGAAGCCGGCGTAGGTGGCGAGCGCGTACCGGTAGTCGGGCAGGCTCGGCGCGGAGAACAGCTCGCCGATCCACGGCGTCGCCACCAGGACCAGCGTCGCCGCCACCGCACCCGCCCCCGCGAGGAGCACCAGCACGTGGACGACGTACGGCCGCCCCTGCTCCGTGCGCGGAAGGAAGTAGTAGAGGCTCTGCGGGACGCCGAAGGCGAGGATGGAGGTCAGCGTCACCCCCACCAGGAAGAGCTGCTTGTAGGTCCCGTACTCCTCGATGGCCATCGCCCGGGCGAGGACCAGCGGGACGACGGTGGTCACCACCGCGCTCGCGAACCGGGCCAGGACCAGCGGTCCGGCCCGACGGAGGAAGGAGTGAGAGGTCATCGGTGGCGCGAAGGTGGGTCCGGTCGAGCGAGCGGACAGCGGGATGGATGCGACGTGTCAGGCAGCGGG
>DASROG010000630.1:0-6265 GCA_035646995.1 Myxococcaceae bacterium | reverse complement strand
CAGCCTCGCAATCGTTGCTCCTGAAACGAAAAGCCCCCGCACCAGGTTCGGGTGCGGGGGCCAGGTCCTTCCGAGAACGTCCTTCGGTCAGGTCGGCGGCCCGCACCCCGCAATCAGGGGCAGCAGGACCAGGCCCAGCAGACCGACGACGACGAAGGAGGTTACGACGAACGACCGCGCGACCGAGGACACCCGCGACGCGAGGGCGGTCGCGCTGGGGCCGGCTGCAGTGGCCATCGAGGTCATGGGGCGCGGAGCATCCACGGCAATGCCGTGACGTGTCAAATCCTTGCTGCGGTGCGCCACAAGCCTCGGAAATTCCTGGCGAGGCGTTTCGCGGACCGACCTCGCGACCCTGGCCCGGGAGATCCCGGGCGGCGAGGTCGCGCTAGGCTCATGGCAGCGCCGGCGCGCGCGCCGGCTTGAGGGGGGACCCGATGCGACAGGTGTTGAGGACCGCTGCCCTGACGGGTGCTCTGCTCGTCGCTGGCGCGAGGTCGGCCCGCGCGGCGGACGGGGCGCCCTCTGACCACGGATTCGAGATCGGCTTCCGGACCGGGGTGGCGATCCCGGTCGGTGACACCTCGTCGGGGTACAAGCTCTCCGATGGCCTCGGGCTGCAGTTCCCGCTCTGGGTGGACATCGGCTATCGCCTCGGCAACCTGGTCATCGGCGCATACGGGCAGTGGGCTCCAGGGCTCCTCGGCAGCCAGATCGACTGCCAGGATGTGAAGTGCTCGGCCTGGGCGTGGAGAGCGGGCCTGGAGGTCCAGGTCCACCCCGCCGGCCGCGGGGGCGTCGATCCCTGGATCTCGCTCGGCTTCGGCTACGAGTGGGACACGCTGCGGAGCTCGATCCTAGCCGGAACGCAGGAGGTGAGCGGCTCGGTCACCGTGCACGGCTGGGACATCGGCCGGCTCGGCCTCGGGGTGGACTTCCCGCTGACGTCCTGGCTGAGGATCGGCCCGTTCGTGCATGCGACGGTGAGCGAGTTCGTGGTGACCGGCGTCTCCATCCCCGACGTCGGATTCTCCGAGTCGACTGGGATCGTGCGGAAGGCGGTCCACAGCTGGATCACCATCGGAGTGAAGATCACCGGCCTGCTGTAGGCGTGCCCGGGGATGTCACGCCTGCGCCTCAGCGCGCCGGCTTGATGTTCTGGTTGCTCCGGAAGAGGTTGTTCGGGTCGTACTTGGCCTTGATCTCCGCCAGCCGCGGGTAGTTGTCGCGGTAGGAGGCCTTCACCACCTCCTCGCCCTCGTCCATGATCATGTTGACGTAGGCGCCGCCGGCGGAGTGCGGGTGCAGCGCGAGCCAGTAGCTCTTCGCCCACTCGATCATCTTCGCGTTGTTCGCCGGATCCGGATCAACCCCGACGATGACCTGTGCAAAGTTCGCGTCGCGGAAGCTGAACGCCGTGTCGCCCGAGGCGGGGCGGTGCGCCGCGCCGTTGATCGGGTAGAGGTGCATCGTCGAGTGGAAGGTGGGCAGCTGCGCGCCATACTTCACGTGCAGGTCGATCGCCTTGTCCGACAGCTCGTTGAAGAAGTCGGCCTTCCAGTACCACTGCAGACCGGACGGGTAGAGTGCGTCGAACATGCTCTGCAGCGCCGGCCAGGGGACCGGCCCGACGAAGTCGAGGACCGGCGGGCCGAACGCGCGAATGGGCTTGAACCGCTCCTCGGCCTTCTCCAGAGGCCCGGAGTAGCACCACACGATGCCCACCATCTTCTTGTTTTGGTACTGCTCCGGGAAGGGCGCCACCGGCGGAACCGTGAGGAAGCCGAACCAGCCGTTGATGTCCTCCGGTGCCTTGAGGATGAAGTCTCGCCACCACTTCATCACCTCGCCGCTCTTCTCCAGCGGCCAGATCATCGGGCCGCCGTAGACCTGGCTCACCGGGTGCAACCGGAACTCGAACGAGGTCACCACCCCGAAGTTTCCGCCGCCTCCTCGCACCGCCCAGAAGAGATCCTTGTTCTCCTTGGCGCTGGCGGTGACGAAATGCCCGTTGGCGAGCACCATGTCCACGCTCAGGAGGTTGTCGAGGGTCAGCCCATGGGTGCGGGCGAGGTATCCGATGCCGCCGCCGAGCGTGAGCCCGCCGACGCCGGTGGTGGAGATGAAGCCGCTCGGAGTCGCGAGGCCGAAGGGATGGGTGGCGTGGTCGACGTCGCCCCACTTTGCGCCGCCCTCGACGCGCACGGTGCGGGCCTCCGGGTCCACGCGGACGCCGCGCATCCGCGAGAGGTCGATGACCAGGCCGTCGTCAACGATGCACAGCCCGGGGCCGCTGTGCCCGCCGCCGCGTACCGCCACCCCGAGCTTCTGGCTGCGGGCGAAGTTCACCGAGGCGATGACGTCCGCCCGTCGACGCAGCGGACGATGATCGCCGGGCGCCGATCAATCATCCCGTTGTAGACCTTGCGCGCCTCCTCGTAGATCGTCCCGTCTCCCGGATGGATCAGATCGCCGCGCACCTGCGCCCGGAACTCCTGCGTCGCCTTCTCGTCCAGCTTGGCCATGTCTCTCGCTCCTTGTCGGTCCAGCGTGATGCCCGCGAAGGTCACCCGACCACCGTCAGCGGACCGTTCGGGCCGGGTCCGGCGGGCGACGAAAGGAACCCGGGGAGCGTGAGTGTTCCGTTACCTCGGCCAGGAGATCGCGGGCTGCGAACTGATCCGGTGTCTCTGGCCCCTCACTGATCATCCGGATCCACTCGGCGAGCGGTCCGACCGCCCGCGTCAGGCGGGCCAAGCTGGTCGGCGCGACCCTGATCACAGCAACGCCGCTCCGGCTCCGGCACACCCCGCGCCATGCTTCGTCAGGGAGCAGCCGGGGCGGGCCCGGATGCTACCGTCGCCTCCCGGAGTGAGCCCGCCGCCTCTTCGCTTCGTCGTCGACGACCTGTCCGGCGCGCCGACCCGCGCCCTCATCGCCCGGCACCTCGCGGGCATGCACGCCAACTCGCCGAAGGAGAGCGTGCATGCCTTCGACGTCGACCGGCTCCGGCAGCCCGGGGTCACCTTCTGGTCGGTGTGGGTGGGTGAGGAGATCGCCGGCTGTGGCGCGCTGAAGACGCTGGACGCTGAGCGGGGCGAGCTCAAGTCCATGCGGGTGGCGGATGCCTTCCTCGGACTGGGGATCGGACGGGCAATCCTCGACCACCTCGTCGCCGAGGCGCGCGCCCGGGGGCTCCGGACCCTCTGGCTGGAGACGGGCTCGGCGCCGTCCTTCCTCCCTGCGCTCCGGCTCTACGAGAGCGCGGGATTCCGGCGCTGTGGACCCTTCGGCGACTACCGGGAGGATCCGTTCAGCGTGTTCATGACCCGGGAGCTGTCGTCACGCTGACGCCCTTCACGAGGGCCAGAGGTTGCCCTGCCTCCCCCGACGGTGCAGGCGAAACACGAGGTCGCGGCTGAGGTAGGCGAAGAGCGGGGCCACCAGCACGTCCACGGTGTAGTGCACGTGCTGCCAGATCACGCAGACGGCGACCAGGGCGGTGCAGGCCACGAAGAAGCGGCGAATGGTGCGCCACGGCGCCAGCAGGGCGAGGAGGGCCAGGGTGGAGGTATGGCCGGAGAAGAACAGGTCCCGGGTGAGCACCTCGCCGGTCCCGAGCACCTGCACCAGCGGGTCCCGCAGCGCCAGCATCCCCGGTGGGGGATCCAGCGGCGTCACCGCCATCACCGCCATCCGGAAGAGCACCATCACCCCGTAGGCCTGGGCCCCGAGCACCAGGCGCCGGGGGTGCGGCAGGAGCACCGCCACGGCCGTGAAGAGGCCCACGTAGACCAGCCCGAAGGTGAGCCAGGTCACGTCGCGCGGGAGGATGAGCGCGAGCACGGGGTCGGCCAGCACCACCCCGGGCCGCCGCTCGACCCAGGTGAGGAAGCGGGCCATGAGTACGAGGACAGTGACCAGCGCGAAGGGCGTGATCACGGCCTCGACGCGGAAGCGCGGGTTGCTCCACGCGGCTCGCCAGGCTCCGGCGAGGGAGCCCGGGCGAGTCAGGACATCCGGGGCGTGCCGATCGATGGGGCCCGTCTTACCCCCGGCAGGAGCCCGGGGTCGCCCGGAATGTGTCGTGAAGGCCGCCCCGGCTCGCACTCCCCGGGAGGGCTAGGGAGCGGCCCGGGCCCCGGCGACGGCCACGCGACCCCGCCGTACGGCCCGGTAGCCGAGGACGACGAACACGGCGAGGACGGCCAGCTGCGTGACGCCGAAGGGAGGCTCGGTCTGGGTTGGCGCGAGCGCGTGCAGCGCCGGGACCTTGGCGAACAGCTGCGCGACCAGCACGAACACGTTCAGCCAGAGGGCGAGCACCGAGCCGAGGACGAACACCGCCGCCCAGCGCCCCTGCTCGGCGCGGCCGTACCGCGCATAGAGCACCACCGCGAGGACGATCAGCGACACCGCGCCCACCACGTGGGACGGGAGCAGCCGGGTGAAGGGGAAGAAGTACCCGGTCACGCTGGTGAGGACGGTGGTGATCAGGAAGACCGACGTCCAGCGCGGATTGTCGCGGCGTTCCAGCATCAAGGCGAGAACCCCCAGGCCGGAGAAGATGCCCACCAGGCTGATGGCCGTGTGAACCAGCGTCAGAGCCGCGACTCCCGTCATCGGAACCCTCCGTTGGCGCGGATATAGCCCGGCTGCCCGGTTTCTCGGACCGAAAGGCGACGCTTGTCCGAGATTCTTCGTCCCGGGTGCGCTAGGGCTTCGGGGGTCATGAGCAAGACCGCGCTGGTGACGGGAGCTTCGTCGGGACTGGGCGAGGAGTTCGCCCGGCTCTTCGCTGCCGATGGAATCGACCTCGTCCTCGTGGCGCGCCGCCGCGAGCGTCTGGACGCGCTGGCCCGTGAGCTGCGGGAAGCGCGGAAGGTCTCGGTGCACGTCATCGCGGCCGACCTCGCGGTGCCGGACGAGGTCGAGCGCGTCGTCCGGGAGGTGCAGGCCCTCTCCGTGGAGATCGAGTTCCTGGTCAACAACGCGGGCCTGGGCAACGTCGGCCCGTTCGCGGCGAGCCCGCTGGAGCGACTGCTGGTGATGGTGGACGTGAACGTACGAGCACTGGTCCGGCTCACCCACGCCTTCCTTCCGGCGATGCTCGCCCGACGACAGGGGCGGGTGCTCAACATCGGCTCGACGGCCGGCCTGCAGCCGGGGCCGTTCAGCGCGGTCTATTACGCGACCAAGGCCTTCGTGAACTCGTTCAGCGAGGCGCTCTCCCAGGAGCTGAAGGGAACGGGGGTGACCGCGACCGTGAGCCTCCCGGGGGCGACCGCGACCGAGTTCGCCTCGGTGGCGGGGAGCGGCGGCACGCGTCTGTTCAAGTCGGGAGTCATGTCCTCGGCCGAGGTGGCCAGGGACGCCTACCGGGCGATGCTCCGGGGAACGCCGTTCGTGGTGCACGGCTGGAAGAACCGGGCGCTGGCCTTCTCCGTCCGCCTCGGCCCGCGCTCGGTCGTCCGGGCGATCTCGGGGGCGATGAACAAGCCGGCCGGGTGATCCGCCTGTCCGCTTTCTCAGCCGAGCACCAGGGTGGAGTCGCCGAACTCGTGCCCCCGGTACCCGCCGGCAGCCGCGTGGATCGTGTAGAGCAGCTCCAGCGCCCCCGGAAGGAACGCGCTCAGCAGCTCGAAGTGGCTCGAGTCCCGCGCGTGGATGCCCGACAGCAGACCATCCACCACCCGCGGCTGGAATCCACGGGTGATGCGAAGGTCGGTGGCGCCCGGCCCCGGGTGCAGCGTGTCTCCGCCGGAGAGCGTCGCCCCCTCCAGGGCCCGGACCACGGTGGTCCCCACGGCGACGACCCGCCCGCCGTGCCGGCGCGTCGCGGACACCGCGCGGGCCGTCGCCGCGGGGATCTCGTACCGCTCGGGGAGGGGGAGCGCCGCGTCCAGGGCAGCATCGCCGGTGGAGGAGAGTCCCGCGGCGTGCGTGAGCCGGGCGAGACCCACGCCGCGAGAGCGGAGGCGGCCGAGCAGATCGAGCGTGAGCGGCCGGCCGGCCGAGGGCATCTCCGAGGCCCAGGGTCGGGCCGCGTACGGGGTCTGGACCCGATCGAGCGGGAGGGCCGACCCCTCGTACGCGTACTGGACCGGTCGACCCTGGAGGTAGAGCGCGGACCAGAATCGCTCGGCCGAGGTCTCGAAGCGGATCCACAGGAGGCGGCTGGAGAGGTCGGACCGGGCGGTGACCCGCGCCGGGAGCCCCGGGCCGAGGCGCAGCGGATCACCGGGGGCGAGCACGGGTGGCGGGG
>DASROG010000629.1:0-11275 GCA_035646995.1 Myxococcaceae bacterium | reverse complement strand
GGCCTGGAGCGCGCTCCAGCTGCTCCGCAGCGGCGCCTTCGCCGCGGTGGGCCTGGATCTGACCCGGACCGACCTCCGTCTGTCGCCGCCCGAGTCGCGCCGTCTGGTCGAGGCGGCCAGCCGGAGCGGAGGGCTGCTCCTGCTCCTCACGCCCCCGGAAGCACCGGCCGATGGGACTCTGCGGCTCCATGTCTCCGCCGCCGGGCCGGGCGCGATGCGCCTGGAGGTGGTGCGCAGCCGCCAGGGCGGCGTCTCCCGCGCGGTGGAGGTCCCGTGGGAGCTGCTCACCCCGGGTGGGCCGTCCGATGCCGGTGCCGGTAGTCGCGGGCTGGACGCGCCGCCCGTGCCGACGCCGCCCTCCATGCCCTTCCACCGGGTCCGGGCCTGCACTCTTCGCGACGGGCTCGTCGGCATCCAGGGGCAGCGGCCGGGGAGGGACCTCCCGCTGCCCTCGTTCGCCCAGGCCCTGGGAGTCGGCTCGTGAGCCAGCGCGTCGCGTACGTCCACCTGCCGCGCTTCCCGGTCCAGCGCCGGGTGCTGGACGAGCCGGCGCTCGCCGGACAGCCGCTGGCCCTGGTGCAGGAGGCGAAGGGAGCGCTCCGGGTCGCCTTCGCCTCGGGCGCGGCACAGCGCGAGGGAATCCGCGCGGGCATGACGCTCACCGCGGCGCGCGCGCTCCTGCCGGCGCTCCGCGATGGTCTGTACGACGCGGTGGCCGAGGCCCAGGCGCTCTCCTCGCTCGCCGAGGGCTTCCTCCGCTTCACCCCGGCCTTCATGCCCTCTGCCCCGGACGGGCTGTGGCTGGACGCCTCGGCGGCCTCGCTCTTCGGCGGGGAGGCGGGCCTGGTGGAGAAGGTGGAGGCGCAGGCACGGGCCGCCGGCTACCGGGCGCGGGTGGTCCTCGCCTCCGAGCTGTTCACCGCGCGGGCCCTGGCCCGCTTCGGTGCCGGGACCCGGGCGTGCGTGGCCCCGGGGGGCTCGGAGGGCGCGCTGGCCGCGTTGCCCCTCCAGGCGCTGGAGGACGCGCCCGAGGTCGTGGCCTCGCTCCGGGCGCTGGGGCTGTCCACTCTCGGGGAGCTCTCCGCGCTCCAGCCCACCCAGGTCATCTCCCGGCTCGGCGCCCAGGGGCTCCGGGCGCAGCGGCTGGTCCGCGGACAGGACGAGTCACGCCTCTTGCCAGCGCTGCTGCCCGAGGTGGTGGAGGAGGTGCGCACGCTGGAGGCCCCGGCCGAGTCGCTAGAGCCGCTGCTCTTCGCCCTCAAGGCCGCGCTGGATCGGCTCTCGGCCCGCCTTCGCGGTCGCCAGCGCGCGGCGGTGCGCCTGACGCTGACCCTCATCCTCGAGCCGACCGGTCCCCATCCGGTGCCGCTGTCGCTGGCCCGCCCCACCACCGACCCGAAGCTCCTGCTCGACCTCGTCCGCCATCGGCTCGAGTCGGTGCGGCTCGATGGGCCGGTGGCCACCCTGGTGGTCACCGTCGACGAGTCCTGCGAGGACCGCGGGCAGCAGGGCGTCCTCGGCGACGCGCCGGCCGGCGACGCGGCGCTGGAGACGGTGCTGGCGCGGCTGGCGACCGCGCTCGGACCCGACGCGCTGGGCAGCCCGGTGCTCGCCGACGACCACCGTCCCGAGGCGGCCCAGGTGCCGGGGCCCTTCCGTCCGCCGCGCCGCGAGCCTGGGATGTTCGCCGAGGCCCGCCGCGCTTCTCCCGCGCCGCCTCCTCCCCCCGACTGGCAGCTGGAGCGTCCGCTGCGCCTCCTCCCCGGCGAGGGCGAGCCGATCGAGGTGGAGCTGGATGCGCTCGGAGCCCTGCGCTCGGCGCGCGTCCTCGGCAGGCGACGAAAGGTCCTGGCCGTCGCCGGCCCGGAGCGCCTCGGGGGCCAGTGGTGGACCGAGTCGCCCTTCCAGCGCGACTACTACCGCGTGCACCTCGAGGGGCTCGGCGCGGCCTGGGTCTACCGGCGCGCAGGGGAGGGCGCGTTCTACCTGCACGGGCTCTTCGACTAGGGGCTCACGCCGGTGCCTCGAGCCGCGGTGGGTGTGAGCCCGCCTTTCCCCGCGATCGGCCGTTCACTTAGCGAGCTGGCAAGCGGGCGACGGCTGTTGCCTGGCGGGCAGCCGCGCCCGACGGCGGACCTCGGGTCGTTGCCGTCTCGGCGGACGGTGGCTCCCTTTGCGGCCGCATGATCCCTGGCTCGGTCGGATTCCGGTTCCTCGAGTGGTACGGGCTTCACGGCAAGCACCCCGGGCAGTGGCGGGTCCACGCCGCGCTCCGGAACCTCCTCCACGCCAGCGTCGATGCCGAGCTCCCGGTCGAGCGGCAGGGTCTCCGGTGGGTGCTCAATCCCTCGGACTTTCCCCACCGGGAGCTGTTCTGGCTCGGTGAGTCTGACCGCTGGGACCTCTTCCACTCCCGCCGGCTGGTGAAGCCCGGCGCGGTCATCTTCGATGTGGGCGCGAACTTCGGCTACTACGGGCTGATGCTCGCGGACGGGCTCGGGCGGGACTGCGAGGTTCACGCCTTCGAGCCGACCGAGGAGACCTTCGACCGGCTCACGCGCCACATCGCGCTGAACCGGATGGAGTGCGTGCACGCCCACCGGCTGGCGCTCTCCGACGCGCCGGGCACGGCCTCGATGCACGGGCGCGACGGCAACTCCGGCGCTGCCTTCATCGATCCCGGGGGCGGCGAGGTGGCGGTGACCACGCTCGATGCCTTCGTCGCCGAGCGGGACATCCGCAGGCTCGACTTCATGAAGATCGACGTCGAGGGGTTCGAGGAGCGAGTCCTCCGGGGCGGCGAGCGTGTGCTCCGGGAGCTCCGTCCGTCGATTCTTCTCGAGGTTCAGCCGGTCACGCTCGAGCGCGCGGGATCGTCGGTGCGACGGTTGACGGCCCTGCTGACCTCCCAGGGCTATGCGCTGTGGCAGGCGAGCCGAGCCCGCCTCGTCCCTCTCCTCATCGACGAGACACCGGGGTACCTGGTGAACGCGTTCGCGATCCCGGCAGGTTGATCGCTGGATCCAGCGCGGTGGGACATCCACCCTGACCGGCTGGCCTCCTCGACGAGCGTGGGCCGGCTCCTTCCCTCGGGCCGCGCTAGTCTTGGGTCCCTCCGCCGTGCCTTCCGAACACTCACGCCCTGCCGTCCCGCCCCGGACCGGAGCCGCCGGGGAGTCGCTCCCCGAGCGGACCTACGACGAGCAGCAGGTGGCGACCATCCTTCGGCGAGCAGCGCGGCTCGAGCGCGACCACGGGGTGACGACCGGCGCCCTGACCCTGAAGGAGATCGAGGCCATCGCGCGCGACGCCGGCATCGACCCGGCGCTGGTCCGGCAGTCCGCGCGCGAGCTGGACCAGGGTCCGGGCTGGAGCGTCGGGAGGGTGCTGGCCGGCGCGCCGCTGCGGCGGACGATCGAGAGGGTCGTGGACGGGGAGATCGGGACCGAGGATCACGAGCGGCTGGCGGAGGAGATCCGAGAGGGATTCGCCAGTTTCGGGATGGGCGGCCGCTTCGCCTCCATCGGCCGCACCCTGACCCTGTCCGGGTTCACCGGGATCAGCTCGGTGGAGGTGAACGTCTCGCCACGCGATGGGCAGACGCGGATCCGGATCACCACCGACCGCTCACAGCTCGCCGGAGGGCTGTTCGGCGGCATCGTCGGTGGCGTGGGCGGCGGAGTGGGGGCGAACGTCGGGTGGATGCTCCCGGTGCTCCTGCACCTGCCCGCGGCCGCCGGGCTCGCGGGTGCCGCGCTGGTGGTGGTGGGTGCCTACGGGCTCGCCCGCTCGATCTTCACCCGCAACGCGAATGGTCTCGACCGAAAGCTGGCGGTGCTGGCAGACCGACTGGAGGCCATCGCCCGGGACGCGGCGGCGAGACGTTCAGCTCCTCCCGGCGCTCCCTGAGTCGTCCGCCTCTCGCCGAGTGAGCGGTTGCGCGCGCGGCGTCAGGCCGACATGCATTCGCCGATGGCCGCGGACGGCTCAACCCCCAACCTCGGGCGCGTGCTCCTGGTGTCCTCGGACCCCCTGGTCCGGGCCGGGCTCGCCGGGCTCCTCGCGGCGTCGGGCACGGCGGTGACGGTCGAGGCCGGTGCCCCCGTCGATGCGGTGGTCTGGGACACGGCCAGCGCGCCGCCCCCGGCGCTGGGACCCGGCGCGACACCCGTCCTGGCGCTGGTCCGGGGCGAGCAGGACGGACGGACGGCGCTGTCTCGCGGCGCGGCGGGAGCGGTGCTCCGGACCGCCGACGCCGAGACGCTGCGGGCCGCGCTGCTCGCCGTGGCCCGGGGGCTGGTGGTCATCGAGCACGGCTTCGGCGCGCTCCTTCCGGCGCCCGAACCGCGCCCCCCCGTCGCCGCCGAGGCCTTCACTCCCCGGGAGCGCGAGGTGCTGGCGCTGCTCGCCCGCGGCCTGTCCAACCGCGACATCGCCGACGCGCTGGAGATCAGCGCCCACACCGCCAAGTTCCACGTGAACTCCATCCTCCAGAAGCTCGGGGTGGAGCGGCGCACCGAGGCGGTGGTCCGCGCGGCGCGCATGGGGCTGGTCACGCTCTGAGCGCGGCTGACCTGCCCGGATGGGGAGGTCCGGGGCCTCGCCATCCGGCCGATGTGGCGGCTCCGTGCGCCTCGTAGCTTGAGACCCATGACTGCTTCTTCTCCGTTCGCTGCCGCCACCGCCGTCTCCGAGGCCCTCGCCGCCGCCGCTGCCCGGGTGGGCGAGGGGCTGGTCTCCGTCTCCGGTCGCCGCTGGCCCATCACCGGCATCGCCCACGCCACGGACCTGGTCCTCAGCGCCGCCCACGCCGCGGACCGCGAGGAGGGGCTTCGCGTGCACGCCGGCGGCAGCTGGCATCCCGCCCAGCTGGTGGGCCGTGACCCCGGCCTGGACCTGGCGCTGCTCCGAGTGTCCGGCATCGCGCTCTCCCCGGTCCGCTGGGTGGAGCCCGCGGAGCGTCGGGTGGGGAGCCTGGTGCTCGCCGTGTCCCGCCCTCGCGGTGCGCTCCGGAGCCGCCTCGGCGTGCTGTCGGTCGTCGAGCCGGGCTTCCTGACCCCGTGGGGAGCGCGGGTGGACGCGACGCTCGAGGCCGACGTGTCGACCCGACCCGGTCTCGCCGGGGCGGCGCTGGCCGACGTCGAGGGCCGAGTGCTCGGGATGTACGTCTCCGGAGGTCCCCGCGAGCGGCGGGTGGTGCTTCCGGCAGAGACGCTGTCCCGCGTGGCCTCCGAGCTGCTCGCGCACGGCCGCGTCCGCCGCGGCTACCTGGGCGTCGGCACGCAGCCGGTCCGGCTCCAGGGTCAGGTACGCGCCGCCACCGGCCAGGAGACGGGGCTACTCGTCCTCTCGGTCGAGCCGGGCGGGCCCTCCGACGCCGCCGGGCTCGCGCTGGGCGACGTGCTGCTCGCGCTCGATGGTACGCCGATGGGCGACGTCCACGACCTCCTCGCGAGGCTGGCGCACGATGCCGTGGGCCGCTCGCTCCCGCTGAAGCTGCTCCGCGGCGGCAAGGTCGAGGAGCGCACCGTGGCGGTGGGAGTGCGGCCGTGACCTCGCTGCTCGAGCTGTCCGAGGCGCTCCAGCAGCTCGTCTCGCGGGCCAGCCCGGCGGTGGTCGGCGTGGAGCAGGGCAGGGGCGCGGGCACGGGCGTGGTGGTGGCCGCCGACGGCTATCTCCTGACCAACCACCACGTGGCGGGCACCGGGAGGGCGCTGCGCATCCGCCTTCCCGGAGGCGAGCCGACCAGGGGCGAGCTGGTGGGCTCGGATCCGGCGACCGACCTCGCGGTGGTGAAGGTGAGCGACGCACCGCTGGTGCAGCTCCCGCTCGCCGACCCGGCGTCCATCGCCGTGGGCCAGCTGGTGGTCGCCATCGGGAACCCGTTCCGGTTCGAGCGCAGCGTGTCGCTGGGCATCGTCAGCGCGCTGGACCGGAGCCTGCCCGGCCCGAACGGCACGCTGTTCGAGGGCCTCCTCCAGACCGACGCGGCGATCAATCCCGGCAACTCCGGCGGCCCGCTGGTGAACGCCCGGGGCGACGTGGTGGGCATCAACACCGCGGTCATCCCCTGGGCGCAGGGGATGGGGTTCGCCGTCGCGGCGCGCACCGCCACCTGGGTCACCTCGGTGCTGATGAGTCGGGGAAGGGTGGAGCGCCGCTACCTCGGCGTCGCGGCGCGGAGCGAGCAGCTGTCGCCCGAGCTGGCCGCGTCCACCGGCCAGCCCAAGGCGGTACGCATCCTCAGCGTGGGCTCGGGCTCCCCCGCGGAGACGGCGGGGCTCCGCCCCGAGGACCTCCTCCTCGGCGTCCACGGCGAGGCGGTGGGGAACGTGGACGACATCCACCGTCTGATGGTGACCCGGGGCGCGGAGATCGTCCCGCTCGCGCTGTGGCGGCGGAACGCCCGCGAGTTCGTCACCGTCGTGCCCTCGCGGGAGCGGCGGGCCGCGTAGATTCCTCGCGGAGGAAGGCGCCGGCGTCGGCACCTGCTGCTCGAAAGCGCCACGGCACAGACGCTGCCCAACCGGAGGATCGCGGGCGAGGGCACGGTTCCTCCATCCTCGGCGGCGAGAACGGCTCGCCGGTAGCCGGTGCAGCGGCGCCGAGAGTTCTTGCAGCGGGGGTGAGCGGAGCGTGGCAGGCTCGACGCCCATGCTCCGGTTCCGCCCCGTCCTCGTTCTCGCGCTGCTGGCCGCGACCGCCGGCACACCCGCTGCACCTGCCGATCCGCGGATCGCGCTGAAGCAGCGCGCGGAGGGCGACACCCCGCTCATCGCCGACACCTTCGAGCTTTGTGACCGGATCGGGGGCCGCATCACCGGAACGGCTGCCCTGGATCGAGCGGTGAAGTGGGGCGTGGAGAAGTTCAAGGCGCTCGGGATCGAGTCGGTCAACACCGAGAGCTTCGCCGTGCCCTTCCTCTGGGTCCCGGGCACCGTCGAGGTCGCCGCCATCGCCCCCGAGTCCTTCTCCATCCGGGCGGTTGCTGCACCGGGGACCGCCTCCACGGCAGGCCCGATCGAGGCAAGGCTGGTCGACGTCGGCGAGGGCCTGGCCGCGGATTGGGCCAAGGCCGGGACGGCCACCTCCGGCGCCATCGCGCTGGTGCACTCCAAGGAGATGAAGACGTTCGATGATCTCCTCGCCGAGTACCTGGGCGCGGGGCCGCTCCTCAAGGCCGCGGCGCAGGCGCAGGTCAAGGGGCTGCTGGTCCAGTCCACCCGCCCGCGCGGGCTCCTTTACCAGCATCCGATGGTGTTCGGGCGAGCGCCGGGCACGGTGCCAGTGGCGCTCGTCTCCCGCGAGCACGCCGAGAGGCTCGGCTGGCTCGCCGACCGGACCGAGGTCCGCGTGCGGATGGACGTGGTGAACCGGATCGGCCCGGCGTACGACGCGCAGAACGTGGTGGCCGAGATCCGGGGCAAGGAGAAACCGGAGGAGGTCGTGCTCCTCGGTGCGCACCTCGACAGCTGGGCGCTCGGCACCGGAGCCGAGGACAACGGAGTGAACGCCGCGCTGGTCATCGATGTCGCTCGGGCCTTCCGCGAGCTCGCCCTCCAGCCCCGGCGCACCGTCCGCTTCGTCCTCTTCACCGGTGAGGAGCAGGGGATGTGGGGCTCGGCGGGGTACGTCGAGCGCCACAAGGCAGAGCTGGACCGGCACGCCGGGGTCGTCATCTTCGACGTCGGCTCCGGGCGCACCAACGGCTTCTCGCTCACCGGACGTCCCGAGCTCCGGCCGGGTGTTGCGCGGGCGCTCGCGGTCTACCCGAAGATGGGGCCCAGCGCGCACACCCTCGAGGGATTCGACGGGACCGACAACTTCGACTTCCTGCTCAGCGGCGTGCCGACGTACGTCGCCGACCAGGACCCTGCCCCCTACCTGCCCAACTATCACGCCGAGTCCGATGTCCCGGATCGGATGAACGCGAAGGAGGCCCGGAGGAACGCCGGGATTGCCGCCGTCCTGGTCTGGGGACTGGCGAACTCCCGGGGTGCAATCCCCAGACGCCAGACGCGTTCGGAGGTTGACGCGCTCCTGGTGAAGACCAAGCTCGTCGAGCAGATGCAGGGGTTCCACCAGTGGGAAGACTGGAAGGCGGGACGCCGCGGCTTCCCGCCCGGGCCTTGAAGGAGGCAGCGCATGAGAGCGCGAAGGCTGGGGACGATTCTGGTCGCGGCGATGCTCTGGGCCGTCGCAGCTAGCGCCCAGAGCACCGGGACCGGGACCGGCACGGGCAGCTCGGGGACGGGGAGCTCCGGGACGGGCAGCACCGGGAGCGGAGGCACCTCGTCGCAGACGGGCGGAGCGACCGGCAGCGGGGGGGGCGTCACCTTCGATCCGGCCGCCCAGGCGGCCGCTCGGCTCTTCGGCATCTACCGGGTCCCGGGAGCGCCGCCCCTCGACGCGTCCGGCGTGTACCGGGTCGACACCGGATCCTCCGCGCCGCCCGCGGGGAGCGGCAGCGGGACCGCCGGGACGACGGGAGGCACCTCGACGAGCACCGGCGTCACCACGAGCACCACCACCGGTAGCGTGCCCACGACCACCCCCTAGGGGACTGGCCATCTGAACGGGTGAGCAGTACCGTCGGAGACGTGTACACCGAGCTGGTCTGCCGTTCCAACTACTCCTTCCTCGAGGGGGCCTCGCACCCCGAGGAGCTGGTGTTCCAGGCGGTCCGGCTGGGGCTCTCCGGGCTGGCGCTGACCGACGGTGACGGGCTGTACGGCTCGGTGAAGGCCCATCTCGCGGCACGCGAGGTGGGGCTGAAGCTCGTCCACGGCGCCCGGGTGACGCTCACCGACGCGCCCCCGCTGGTGGTGTACGTGCAGGATGCCGAGGGCTACCGGCATCTCTGCCAGGTGCTGTCGAAGAGCCGGTTGGCCCACCCGAAGGGAGAGGCGGGCATCGGCTGGCGAGCGCTGGCCGAGCGCAGCGCCGGCCTCCTCGCGCTCCTGCCGTTCCCGGACGAACCGGAGCGAGTGGCGCCCCTCGCCGAGGCCTTCCCAGGTCGCTTCTACGTCGGTGCCTGCCGCACGCTGTCCGCCGGAGACGATGCGCGCTGGGAGCGGGCCCGGGCGCTGGCCCGGACGCTCGAGCTGCCGCTCTGCGCGCACAACGACGTCCACACCCACGCTCGCGATCGCCAGCCCCTCCAGGACGTGCTCGCCGCCATCCGCCACCAGACCCAGGTGGCCCGCGCCGGGCGCAAGCTGTTCCCCAACGCCGAGCGGACGCTCAAGGGCCCGGGGGAAATGCTCCGGCTCTGGTCGGACGCTCCCGAGGTGGTGGGCCGCACGCTGGAGATCGCCGACAGCTGCCACTTCTCGCTGGATGCGCTCCGTTACCAGTTCCCCCAGGAGGACCTTCCGCCGGGCCACACCACCCAGAGCTGGCTCGCTCACCTGGTGGAGGAGGGGCTCCGGTTCCGCTACCCGGGCGGCGTTCCCGAGGCGGTGCGCAGACAGGTTCAGCACGAGCTCGTGCTCATCGAGAAGCTGGAGGTGGCGGGGTACTTCCTCGCGCTCCACGACATCGTCCACTTCGCCATCAAGAATGGCATCCTCTGCCAGGGGCGGGGGAGCGCGGCCAACTCCGCGGTCTGCTACGCGCTGCGCATCACCTCCATCGACCCGGTGCGGATGGGGCTGCTCTTCGAGCGCTTCCTCAGCCTGGAGCGCCCCGAGCCCCCGGACATCGACGTGGACTTCGAGCACGAGCGCCGCGAGGAGGTGCTCCAGTACGTCTACGGCAAGCACGGCCGCGACCGCGCGGGGATGGTGTGCGAGGTCATCTGCTACCGCGGGCGGCTCGCCATCCGCGAGGTGGGGAAGGCGCTGGGGCTGTCCCTGGACCAGGTGGACCGGCTGGCGAAGCACACCGAGATGGCCGGGACCGCCACCCTGACCGACGCGCACGTGGCAGAGGCGGGCCTTCGCCCCGAGGACCCCGGCGTGCAGCGGACGCTCGCCCTGGCCCAGATGCTGGAAGGCTTTCCCCGCCACCTCTCCATCCACGTGGGCGGTTTCGTCATCACCCACGGGGAGCTGGCCGAGGTGGTGCCGGTGGAGAACGCCTCGATGAAGGACCGCACCGTCGTCCAGTGGGAGAAGGACGATCTCAACGCCCTGGGCATCTTCAAGGTGGACCTCCTGGGCCTCGGCATGCTGACCGTGCTCAGCAAGTCCTTCGCTCTGGTCCGGAAGCACGAGGGCATCGACCTGGACCTGGCCACCATCCCCAGCGAGGACCCGGCGGTGTACCGCATGCTGGGCGAGGCGGACGCCATCGGCGTCTTCCAGGTGGAGAGCCGGGCGCAGATGAACCTGCTCCCGCGGCTGAAGCCGAAGAGCTTCTATGATCTCACCATCGAGATCGCCCTCATCCGGCCGGGGCCCATCCTCGGGGACATGGTCCACCCCTTCCTCCGCCGCCGGGAAGGTCTGGAGGAGGTGACCTACCCCTCCGAGGAGGTGAAGCACATTCTGGAGAAGACCCTGGGCGTGCCCCTCTTCCAGGAACAGGCGATGCGGCTCGCCGTCACCGCGGCCGGGTTCAACCAGGGCGAGGCGGACGCTCTCCGGCGGGCGCTGAGCCACAAGCGGGCGGAGGTGCTGCTCGTGCCCTGGCGCGACCGCTTCGTGAACGGGTGCGTGGCCCGGGGCTACAGTCGCGAGTACGCCGAGAAGTGCTTCGAGCAGTTCAAGGGCTTCAGCCACTACGGCTTCCCCGAGTCCCACTCGGCATCGTTCGCGCTCATCGCCTACGCGAGTGCCTACGTGAAGTGCTACCACCCGGCGGCGTTCGCCGCGGCGCTGCTCAACAGCCAGCCCATGGGGTTCTACGCCCCGCACACCATCGTCGAGGACGCCAAGCGACACGGCGTCGTCGTCCGGCCCATCGACGTGCGCCACTCGGACTGGGATGCCACGCTGGAGGAAGGCGAGCTGCGGATCGGGCTGCGCGAGGTGAAGGGTCTTCAGGAAGCTCATGCCCGGGCGCTCGTGGAGGCCCGGGGGGACTGGGGATTCGCCGACCTGGGCGACCTCGCTCGCCGGGTGCGCTTTCCCCGGCACGCGCTGGAGCGGCTGGCACGCTCGGGCGCGCTGGACGGGCTGTGCGGCAGCCGGCGGCAGGCGGTGTGGGAGGTGCAGGCACTCGGACCGTCCGCGGACGACGACCTGTTCCGTGGGATGCCGATGGACCGCTCGGCGGCGCCGGGGCGACCGCTGGGCGAGGCCGAGCAGGTGGCCGAGGACTACCGCACCAC
>DASROG010000628.1:0-3687 GCA_035646995.1 Myxococcaceae bacterium | reverse complement strand
CCGAACGCGTACATCCCGAGGAGGTAGGAGTAGCCCGGCACGCCCGCGCTCCAGTGGGGGAGCACCCGGACGATGCGATTCCGGAGGTTGAGCGTGTCACCCCGGAAGAAGTCCACGAGGTGCCCGGTCTGGATGGCGAGGATGTCGCGCGGGTGGTCGACCAGCACCCGATCCAGCGCCGCGCCGGCCACGGCCCAGTCCCCATCGACCAGCGCCCGTGCCGCGGCGACCAGCGCCCGTTCCCGTGGGTTGGCCCGGGGGAGCAGCGCCTCCGCGGTGGTGACGCTCACCCGCGCCTGCTCGATGAAGCGCCGCTCGGTGAAGCTGTAGAGCACCAGCGCCCTCAGCACGTGGCCGAGCACGAAGTCCGGCGCCGAGGCCAGGGCCTTCTCGATGGTGGCGATCGGGTCGCCGCGGTAGCTCTGGTACTGGCTGAGCGCCTGCTCGTAGAGCGCGAGGGCAGCGGCGTCGCCGCACGACACCGGTTCCCCACGCTCGGTCATCCAGCTGGACGTCATGACTACACTCCGGTCGGTGAGGGGTTTCACGCGAAGAAGGCGTGAGGTCCAGGACCTCACATCGTGAGCCAACGAGGCCCGTCAGACCTCCCACTCGACGGGCTTCTCCGGAACGTACGTGCAGTAGGTCCCGGTGCGGATCGAGTTGTCGAGGTGCCGGCCCAGAGGAGCGTGGACGCCGGCGATCTTCCGGATCGCGTTGCGGATTCGCCAGGTGACGGCGCTCCGGGCGCGTTCGGCCGAGCTCCCCAGACGGCGCGATCTTCCCCCCAGGCCCAGCGCGCCGGAGAGGAGGCCCACGATCTGCTCCAGCTCCTCCCGCGCGGCCTCGGCCCGGCCCGGGTCGTGGTCCGCCTCGGCCTCGTCGATCGTCACCTGGAGGGTGCGGACCCGGGCGCCGATCTCCCTCCGCGCCCGGTCGTCGAGCACCGGTGCATCGGCGGTGGGCTCCACCGAACGCCCGGCGAGCTCCAGACAGTGAATCGCCTGCTGGGGCTGCGCCAGGAGCTGCGCCAGGTCCTGAAGCCCCTTGGAGTCGGCGAGCTGCACCGCCGAGCCCTCGAAGGCCACCGTCCATCCATCGGCCTCGCGGCGGAAGGACGATCGAGCGGCAGCAGGTACCGGCCTTGCGCGGCGCTCGTCGGACCCCGACGACAGGCCGGCGGCGGCGAGTCCCCGCGCGAACCGCGCCGCGTCCTCCTCACGGCGGAAGGGATTGACCTGGAGTACCCAGCGGAGGGGCTCTCCGGGCTCGGGCGTGCGGCCGAAGGTGATCTTCTCCGTCAGCTCGGTCAGGAACATGTCGGCGAAGTGCGTCGCCTCCTCGCGATTCCCGAGCATCCCGTGGGCCGCGGCGAGGAACGCCGATGCGTCCACGAATGCGCGGGGACTTCGGGAGAGAAGAGCGGCGGCTTCGGCGTCTCTTCCAAGAAGGAAGAGCGGGACGGCGGCACAGGGCAGGTACCACTCGGGGTAACGCGGGTTCAGGCGCGACGCCCTCTCGGCCAGGAGGGCGCCCGCGGCGGAGTCGCCCAGGTAGGCGCGGCAGAGGGCGGCGTTGGCGAGCACGTCGGCGTCGCTCGGGGTCAGCTCGAGGGCACGCTCCACGTGCTTCGCCCCCTCGTCCCAGCGGCGCCGGTAGAGGAAGATCCTCCCCAGGATGATCTGGATCAGCGCGTCGCGATCATCCAGCGCTGCGGCGCGCGAGGCATGCTCGAACGCGCGCTGCTCCTTCTCCTCCCAGCGCTCCCACAGCTGACAGCTCCACTCGTTGAAGTGGGAGAGTGACAAGCCAGCATGAGCGCGGGCCGAGTGCGGATCGAGGGTGAGCGCGCGTTCGAAGAAGGCGCGCGCCCGCTCGTCATCCTCCAGTGTCCCGCGTCGGAGGTGGTCCATCCCCCGGAGCCAGCAGTCGTACACGTCGAGGCTGGAGAGCGGCTTCCGCCGGGCGCCCCGGAGCCGGACGGCGTCGATCTCCGCCCGCAGGGCAATGGCCACCCGGGCTACGATCTCGTCCTGCACGGCGAGGAGCCCGTCGGCCGGCACGTCGAAGCGCTCGGCCCAGATCTGTCGCCCGTTCTCCGTCTCGACCAGCTGCGCGTGAATCCGGAGCCGTTCCCCCAGCCGGCGCACGCTGCCCCGGAGATGGTACGCCGCCCCCAGCTCGGCGGGAGCGGCAGCACCGAGCGCCTCGGAGGTGTGGTGGTGGATGACCTCCAGCGTGGGAAACCGCGCCAGCTCCGTGACCAGCTCCTCGACGAAGCCACGGGCGAGGTAGCCCTGCTCGGGGTCGCCCGAGGGGTTGTCGAAGGGTAGAACGGCGATGGCCGCTGCGGCACCCACGCGGGCGCCGAGTCTGTTCCCCGGCGGGCCCGGAAGGGAAGCCTTGTTGCAACGGAGTTGCCGGCGTTCGTCGAGCGGGTCACTCCGGCATCGTGGTGCCCGTGCCTCCCATGGGCGCGGGGAGGTCCCGCATCTTGGGAAGGCCGTCGGGGATCCGGACCGCGTGCTCGCCGTAGTTCATGTGGAACTGCGGATCGAAGGGGAACCCGGGAAGGACCGCCGCGTGGACGTTCACCAGGCCCCACCGCGGGTGCTCCGTGAACAGGTGTCCGCCGCATCGGGTGCACCACTTGCGCACCGCACGCTCGCTCCTGGCGTAGGTGCCGATCAGCATGGCGCCCCTCACGATGGTCACGGCCATCGGGTGCCAGAGGGTGAAGGCGTTCACCGGACTGGCCGACCACTGGCGGCAGGAGATGCAGTGACAGAAGCCCATCGCTACGGGCTTTCCCTCGATGCGCAGCTCGATGGCGCCACAGAAGCAGCCGCCCACGTACATACGCTCGCTCATTGCTTCCTCTCCGACCCCTCGCGGCCTGGATGCGGCGAGCGCCGCGCGTTGCACCTGTGCGGCGTCGAGGCGGAGCAACTGTGCTGTCCCACCTGCTGTCGATGACGCAGCTCAGCGGGGCTCGACGGACGCGGTGGCGGGTGCGGCCGCCGGAGAACGCGGGTCGGGCACGCGGTTCTTCACCGCCGGGATCGACCGGAGGTAGGCGAAGATGGCGCGGAGGTCGTCGTCGGTCGCCTCCCGGTAGTTGAACCAGGGCATCGGCGGCAGCAGCGGCCGGCCGCGGCCGAGGTGCCGTCCGTTCCGGATGGTGGCGATGAAGTCCTTCTCGGTCCACGCGCCCAGCCCGGTCTCGGGGTCGGGGGTGAGGTTGCGCGAGAACGAGGTTCCCCACGGACCGGAGAACGCGGTCATGGTGCTTCCGAAGGCCAGGCCCCAGGGTTCGTCGTGTCCCGGCGCCGCCGGCATCGGCAGGGTGTCCGGATGTCCGGAGAGCATCCGGTCCATGTCCCAGGCCGGGCCCTCGGGCGTCTTCTTCAGCGGGGTGTGACAGTCGTTACAGCCGCCGATGGTCACCAGGTACTTCCCGCGTGCGATCTGCTTCGGGTCCGGCTTGCCCGGCGGCGCGGCCGAGGCGCCGAGGGCGACGAGGGTGGAGACTGCGAGGGCGAGGCGGTTCATGGTGCTTCCTCCTGCACGGGGTTCCGTCGATCAGCGCTCGACGAGCGGTCGCGAGACGCGCTCGGTGGGCTCGAGCGTCGAGATCCAGGTCCGGACCAGATCCACGGCGTCGGCGTCGATCCGGTGGGTGGCGAT
>DASROG010000627.1:0-2086 GCA_035646995.1 Myxococcaceae bacterium | reverse complement strand
GGGTTCGCCCTCTCCGACCACGCCGACTGGCCGACCCTGCTGACGACGATCCGCGAGACCGGCGCCGGGCGGGTGCTGGTGACCCACGGCTACGCCGTGCCGCTCGCGCATCACCTCCGGGACCTGGGGCTCGAGGCGGAGGCGCTGGAGACGCCCTACGGCCGGGATCAGGAGGAGCGAGCCTCCGCCGAGGAGACCCGGTGAGGCGCTGGATCCGACGGGTGGCGGTGCTGCTCGCCGTGCTGCTCCTCGCGGGGGCGGCGGTGGCGGTGGTCGACGTCCGCGGCCAGCTGCCCGACCGGAAGACGCCGCACATTCCCGGGCTCGGCGCCCCGGTCGAGGTCCGCTTCGATGCTCGCGGCATCCCCACCGTCCGCGCCCGTGCCCTGAGCGACGCGCTGCGGGTGCAGGGCTACCTCCATGCTCGGGAGCGCCTCTTCCAGATGGAGCTCACCCGGCGCCTCGCCGGAGGGGAGCTCTCCGAGCTGGTGGGGGCGGTGGCGCTGCCCCTGGATCGACGCCAGCGGGTGTACGGATTCGCCAGCGTCGCCGAGGCAGCGGTCCGGCTGGCGCCCGAGGACCAGCGCGCCGATGCGCAGGCGCTCGCCGACGGAATCAACGCCTTCATCGATGCGCGTCCCGGACGGTGGGGGGTGGAGTTCCAGCTGCTGGGGCTCCATCCCCGCCTCTGGAGGCCCGCGGACTCGATCCGGGTCCTCCTCCTGATGCACCAGCAGCTCTCCGAGAGCTGGCAGAAGGACCTCCGGAACGAGTCGCTCGCCGCGCTTCCGCCGGCCCGGCGGGACTTCCTCACTCCCGAAGTGAGCACCGACGACGTGCTCATCCTCCCCGACGCCGACCCCCGTCCCGCTCCGAGCACCGCGGCCCTGCTCACCCGGGGCGCGCCGGCGGCGGGACCTGCGACGCGGCCGGAGCCGCCGGAGCCACTCGAGCCGCTCGGGGTTCCGCTCGAGCCGCTTCCGCACGGCGCCCCGCCGGAGGTCGGGAGCAACGCCTGGGTCGTGAGCGGCGCACACACCGCCCGGGGGAAGCCCATCCTGGCGAACGACCCTCACCTCGGCTTCGACATCCCCGGCATCTGGTACCCGCTCCGGATCGAGCTGATCGACGAAGGGGGAACGGTCCGCCGGTGGATCCAGGGCGTGAGCCTCCCGGGCATTCCGGGGCTGGTCATCTTCCAGAACGACCGGCTGGCCATCGGGTTCACCAACACCGGCACCGACGTGCAGGACCTCTACCGCGAGCCCGAGGTCGGCCGGCGGGTGGAGACCATCCAGGTGAAGGGCGCTCCTGCCGACACGTTCACCGTCTCGCTCGGCCGGCACGGTCCCATGGTGCGGCCGGGGCTGGCGCTGGCCTGGGCCGCGCTGGACCCGACGACGCTGCGCGCGCCCGTCTCGAGCATGATGCTGGCCACCGACTGGGCCAGCCTGAACGCCGCGGCCGACGGTTTCCTCGGCCCGGGGCAGAACGTCCTCTACGCGGACGTGGATGGCCACATCGGCTGGCGGGCCACGGGCGTGCTCCCGCTCCGCGCGCCGGGCGACGACGGACGGGTTCCGCTCGACGGAAGCTCGAAGGCGCACGACTGGTCCGGGTACCTGGCGCCGTCCCGGATGCCCCGCGTGCTCGACCCGGCCTCGGGCCGCATCGTCAGCGCCAACCAGCGGGGAATCGGCACCTCGAGCGGCCTCCGGTGGCCGTCCACCTGGGCGTCGCCCACGCGGGCACGGCGGATCACCGAGCTGGTCGCCGGCGAGGGCATCGACGCGCGGCAGGCGCGGGCGATGCAGCTCGACACGGTGGGGATCGTCCACCGCGAGGTGGTGGAGCGGCTTGCCCCGCTGCTCCGGCCGGAGGTGGCGCGGGCGTTCGCCGGGTGGGACGGCCGGGCCGAGGCGGGGTCACGGCTGTTCCGGGCCGCGGAGGAGATCCGCCGGCGGGCCTACCAGGCCGTCGCCGCCGCCGCGCTGAAGGGCTCCGGGGTCGGTCCCCCCGAGCTGCGCTGGTACAACAGTGACCCGACCCTGCTCGCCGCGCTGCGCGCCAGCCCCGAGGCGTGGAG
>DASROG010000626.1:0-3903 GCA_035646995.1 Myxococcaceae bacterium | reverse complement strand
GCTCCTCGTCGTCCTCCGCCCCCGACTCCGGGGACCCCGAGCTGGAGTCCGCGCTCGAGGGCGAGTCACCGGAGTCGGGGGCGGAGGACGACGAGGAGCTCGACGACGACGAGGACGGGCCGGATCCGCTCGCTGGCCCCGTGCCGGAGCCGCCGCCACCGCACGACGAGAAGGAGCCCGAGCCGGGCCCGCCCGTCCTGTGGGAGAGCGACGCCGACCACCTCGATCCCACCGCACCGGTGCCGAGAGACCACGCACCGGAGATCGACCCGGACAAGCTGGATCCAGACGCGCTCAAGGTGGTGAACCGGCTGCTTCAGTACGGGCACCAGGCGTACCTGGTGGGCGGCTGCGTGCGGGACCTCCTCGCGGGGAGGACACCCAAGGATTTCGACGTCGCGACCAGCGCGGTGCCGAGCGAGGTGCGCGGCATCTTCCGGAACTGCCGGCTCATCGGGCGCCGTTTCCGGTTGGCGCACGTGTACTTCAAGGGCGGGAAGATCGTGGAGGTGTCCACCTTCCGGGCCAATCCCACCGAGCTCGAGGACGCCACCGAGGCCGACGAGGGCGAGGAGAAGGACGACCTCCTCATCAGTGACGACAACGTCTTCGGCACGGCCGAGCAGGACGCGCGCCGGCGCGACTTCACCATCAACGGCCTCTTCTACGACGTGGCGGAGGGCCGGGTGATCGACTTCGTCGGTGGGCTCCGGGACATGCGAGTGCAGGAGGTGCGCACCATCGGCGACCCGGAGATTCGCCTGCGCGAGGATCCGGTCCGCATCCTCCGCGCGGTCCGGTTCGCCTGCCGCCTGGACTTCGACATCGAGTCGCGGACCTACGCCGCGATGGAAGGCGCGGTGGAGGACCTCCCTCGCTGCGCGCCGCCGCGGCTCCTCGAGGACACCTTCCGCATCCTCCGCGGTGGGGTGAGCGCGGGAGGCCTGAATCTGCTCTCGGCGCTCGACGCCCTGAAGTTCCTGCTCCCGCCGATGGACGTCTGGCTCAAGGAACGCGGCCCGGAGGGCGCGGCGCTCCTGCGTGCGCACGCCGAGCGGCTGGATGCTCGCGTGCGGTCCGGAGCGGTGCTCGAGGACTCGGTGCTGCTCGCCACGCTGCTCCTGCCGCTCCTGCGCACCCAGCCGCCGAGCGTCCCTCGCCCGACGGCCGACGAGCCGGCGTCCGGCGAGGGCAGGGGAGCGCGGCCGCGGGCCGACGGCGATGAGTCCGGGCCCTCGGTCCCACCGGCCATCGAGGACCTCTTACAAGAATTGGTGCGCACCGCGCGGCTCCCGCGGCGCATCGCCGAGCGTTGCCGGATGATCCTCCTCGCGCAGGCCACGCTCTCCGGCCAGCGACGGCGCCGGGGCGGGCTGGCGAGCTTCCGGCGGCACCCGCTGTTCCAGGAGGCGCTCACCGTCTTCGAGCTCTCGGTGGAGGCCACCGGCGAGCGCCGGGAGGCGCTCGAGGCCTGGAGGTCGGGCGGCGCACCGACGACGCCCAGCGGAGGACCGGCCACGGAAGGCGGCCGGCGCCGGCGGCGGCGTCGCAGGAGGGGGCCGCGCCCCGGTCCGCCCTCCGGGGAAGGCAACGGCTGACGCCCCGAGTCAACGTCTTGAAGTTGCGCGCAGCCTCGTTCCGCGCCAATTGGAGCGTTTCCCGTGCTGAACCCTTCCTTTCTCGAAGCGCCCTTCGGGCCGTCCCGGTCCCCGCCGGCGTCCGTCCCGAGCGCGCTCGGTGAGGCGGAGCTCGGGTCGTTCCTCGACCTGCTGGCAGTGAAGCGCGAGCGCCCCTCTGTTCCCTTCCTCCGGCGGCTGCAGCGGCGTTGCCTCACCACCGTGGCGTTCGAGAACCTCGACATCCACTGGCGGGTCCCCATCCCGTTCGATGTCCGGTACGCCTGGGAGAAGATCATCCGCCGCCGGCGCGGCGGTTACTGTTACGAGCTCAACGGGCTCTTCGGGTGGGCGCTCGAGCGTCTGGGCTTCGACGTCGCCCTGCTCTCGGGGAAGGTGTGGCGCAAGCCCACCCGGAGCTGGGGGCCCGAGTACGATCACATGGCGCTGCACGTCCGGATCGACGGCGGCGACTACCTGGTCGACGTGGGGTATGGCGATTCGTTCCGCACCCCGCTGCCGCTTCCGTCCGCGGAGCGAAGCGACGTGAGCGGCGCGTACCGGCTCTCTCCCGACGGAGGCGAGCTCCAGCTCGATCACTCCATCGTCCGCGGGCACTGGCGTCCGCTGTACCGGGTGTCGCTCCGGCCGCGGGCGTGGTCCGAGTTCGCGGGGATGTTCCACTGGCACCAGACGAGCCCCGACTCGCCGTTCACCAACCACACCGTCTTCACCCTCGCCCGGCCCTGGGGCCGGAGCACGGTGACCGAGCGGTACCGGATGGAGACCCGCGGCGCGCACACCGTGCGGCACCGCTACCGCCAGAAGGACGAGTGGCTGGAGGAGCTCCGCACCCGGTTCGGGGTGATGGGGCCGCTGGGTCCGCGGACGGGCTGAGGGCGGAGCGTCCGCACCCGTCAGTTCGGGGGGCGCTTGGGTTCGACGGTCAGGTCGAGGCGGGACGCGCCCGCCCGGGCCCGGAGCTCGTCGAGCGGCTCGCCCTCCTCGAGCGAGAGCACGTCCGCCGGTGCCACCGCGCCGCGCCCGAAGCGCTCGGCGATCGCGTCCAGCGCACGGTTGAGCGCCTCCGAGCGGCGCGGCGGATCGCCGAAGAGGCCCAGCTGCGCCTCCCCGACCTCGTCCAGCTCCTGCGCCGAGACGCCGGTGAGGCGCACCGGGCGCTGCAGCGGCGCACGCTCCAGGAGCGCCAGCGCGTGCCGGTAGAGCTCCTGTCCATCGTCGGTCGCGCGCTCCAGGGTGCAGCGGCGGGTCTGGAGGGTGAAGTCGTCGAGCTTCAGCTTCAGCTGCACCACCCGTGTCCGCAGGCCCGCCTTCCGCAGCCGCCGTCCCACCCGGAGCGCCTGGGCGTGGAGCCGCGGCCTGAGGACCTCGAGTTCGGAGACGTCCTCCTCGAAGGTGTCCTCGGCACCGATGCTCTTGCTGCTCCGGTCCGGGATCACCGGCCGGTCGTCCTCGCCACGGGCGAGCGCCGCGAGGTGCGTACCCACATCCCCGAGCCGCGCGGTGAGCCACCCCGGATCACGGCTTGCGAGATCGCCGACCAGGCGCACCCCGAGCCGGTGCAGCCGCTCCTCCAGCTTCGGACCCACGCCCCAGAGCCGCGACACCGGGAGCGCGGACAGGAACTCCCGGGTCTGCTCGGGCCGGACCTCGCGCTGCCCGTCGGGCTTGGCGAGGTCGGAGGCGATCTTCGCCACGAACTTGCTGGAGGCGATGCCCGCCGACGCCGGGAGGTGCACCTCGGCGGCGATCTCCCGGCGCATCCGCGTGGCGATCTCCGCCGGTGGGCCGAAGAGCGCCTGCGACGCGGTGACGTCGAGGAAGGCCTCGTCGAGCGAGAGCGGCTCGATGAGCGGGGTGTAGCGCTCGAAGATGGTGAACACCTGCTCGCTGGCCTCGGCGTAAGCCGCGAAGCGCGGCGGCACGACCACCGCTCCCGGGGCGAGCTTCAGAGCCCGCGCCATCGGAATCGCGCTGCGGACGCCGAAGGGGCGCACCTCGTAGCTCGCGGCCAGGACCACGCCCCGGCGCGGATGCCCGCCGACGATGACCGGCTGGCCTCGGAGCTCGGGCCGGTCGCGCTGCTCGACGGACGCGTAGAACGCGTCCATGTCCACGTGGAGGATGGCCCGCATGCGCTGAGAAGGGGAGCCTACCGCCCGGGACCGATCTTCCGGGGCCTCCCGCGGCCACGCCGGGGGCTTGCCGCCGTCTAGGCCCCGAGCAGCGCGACGATGACCCGGCGGGCACTCACCACGTCCTCGAG
>DASROG010000625.1:0-4432 GCA_035646995.1 Myxococcaceae bacterium | reverse complement strand
GCTGGGTGGGGGAAGGCGGGCGAGGAGTGGCCCGCTGTGATGCGGGAGGTCTGCCGCCCGCGTCGGTCCGGGTCGCGCTCGGCGTTCGGCTGCCGCTGAACCGGGCTGCCGAGTCCGAGCTGGCGCGGCTCCCGGGTGTGGGCGTCGTGGCGGCGCAGGCGCTGGTGCAGGCGCGACCCTTCCGGAGCTGGGACGAGGTGGACGCGGTTCGAGGGGTGGGTCCGGCACGGCTCCGGACGCTGCAGCAGGCCACTGAACTCGATCCCTGAAACCTTTCCTGCTAACGCTTGGCCCCGGTTCCGCGTGCAGATCGCCTGTCCCAACTGTCACACCCGCTACGCGCTGGATGACCGCCTGGTGCCCGCGGGTGGCGCGCCGGTGCAGTGCACCCGCTGCGGCCTGGTGTTCACCGCCCAGCGCGGTGGGGACGGTCCGGGTGCGCAGGGCAAGTCGCCGGCGCCCTCGGGAACGCTGCCCTTCGGGAGCGCCGCGCGGACCGCCGGGCCCATCCGGACCGAGGCCTACGGCCAGAGCCCTCCGCCATCGGCGTCGACCCAGGTGTTCGGGTCCGGTCCGGCAGCCGCTCCAACGGCCCCGGCGCCACCGGCGGCGGGCCGGACGCAGGTCTTCGGCTCCGGAACCTCGGAGGCGGCCCGCACCCAGGTGTTCGGCGCGGGCGCCCCGCGCGCGGCCGCCCCAGCTCCGCCGGCCTCCAACCGGACGCAGATCTTCGGAGGCGCCGCCGGGCCGGGACAGCCGCCGGAGCCTCCTCCCTCGGCCCGGACCCAGGTGTTCGGCGGCACGGCGAGGCCACCTCCTCCGCCCGAACCGCCCCCGACGATGCGAACGCAGGTCTTCGGCGGCGCTGCGGCCCCGGGCCCGACCAGCGCTCCACCTCCGGCCATGCGCACGGCGGTCTTCGGAGGGGCCGCCGCCCAGCCCCCGCTCGAGGGGCTCGACCTGCCGCCGATTCCAGGTGACGCCCCTCCGGCGGGCGGCGTGCCGTCGCTGGAGCTGCCCGGCGTGGGACCCGAGCCGCTCCCGATTCCGGGCGCGCCTCCCTCCCGACAGCGGCCAGACCCCGCGGAGCGGGCGCTCGCGGCGGAGCTCCGGCGGCGCAAGCGACGGGCGGTGTGGACGATGCTCGGCGTCGTCGCCGTCGGGGTGCTGAGCTACGCGGGCTGGTCCTGGTGGACCGGACGCTCGGCGGTGCCGGCATCGATCCGCACCGAGCGGGACGAGGCCTTCGCCCGGCTGCGGCGCGATGATCCGCAGTCCCGGGCCGCTGCTCTCAAGGTCCTCGACGCCCTGGTGGAGCGCTACCCGCAGTGGGTCGGCGCGCGGGCGACACAGACCCTGGCGCAGACGCTCGAGCTCGACGACCAGCGAGTCCTCCTGCGCCGCCGTCTCGTCGACGCCGAGGCGTTGAAGACGACCCTGGCCCGGCTCGAGGCCGAGCGCACGCCCGCGGACTGGAGGACGCAGGCCGACGCGACCCGGGCGAAGCTCGAGCAGCTGAGGAAGCAGACCGACCCGATGGTGGATGCGGTCAATGCCCTCGAGGCGAGGCTGAGCGCCGCCCGCGATGCCCTCAACCGGCTCCCTCCGGGAAATGAGGACGACGAGCGGGCCCGCCTGCGGGCGGATGCGGTGTTCGCGGGGGTGGCCGGGCGAGCCGACCGCGCCATCTCGGACGCCGAGCGCTACCGCCAGCTGGGGGGCACGGACGGCTGGGCGGACGTCGCCTACGCCGAGTACGTGCTCAGCGCCAAGAACGCTCCTCCGGACAGCGTGGAGCAGGCAGTCCGGTCGATGAACGACCTCATGGCCCGGGACTCGACGTTCATCCGCCCCTACGTCCTGGCCGGCCGGCTCCTGCTCACCTTGCGCCACAAGGACGCGGCCCTGAGCAAGCTGGACGCCGCGGTGGCGCTCAACCCGAAGCACGTCCTCGCCCAGGCGCTCATCGACCAGGAGCGGGGCGGCAAGTAATCGTTACAGCCGCTCGCCACCCAGGAGGGCACATCCGCCCGGAACTCCTCTGCTTCTCCCGGCATGCCCGTTGCTGACCCGGAAGGCTCCCGGGAGGGCGTGGATGGCGATGGTGGCGTTCTGGGCGGCGGCGGTGCTGCTGGCACAGACCTATTTCCTGTACCCGCTCTGGCTGCTCCTCCTGGCCCGGGTGAGGCCCGAGGAGAGGGGCGCGCCGGGATTCCCGCGGGTCTGGCCGATGGTGTCGCTGGTGGTCGCCGCCCACGACGAGGCGGGCTGCATCGGCGACAAGCTCCGCAACAGCCTCGCGCTCGACTACCCACCGGACAGGCTCGAGGTGCTCATCGGCTCGGACGGGAGCACCGACGGGACGGACGCGCTCGTCCGCGCGCACCCGGATCCCCGCGTTCGGCTCTTGGCGGCACCGCGCGCGGGAAAGACCAGCGTGCTCAACCGCTGCATCCCCGCGGCGCGTGGTGACCTGGTGGTGCTCTCCGATGCGAACACCCGCGTCGAGCCGGGGGCAGTGAAGGCGCTCGTTCGTCACTTCGAGGACCCGGAGGTGGGCGCGGTCTGCGGCCGGCTCCAGCTCTACAACCCCACCCGGGCCGAGTACGAAGAGAGCGCGTACTGGCGGTACGAGTCCTGGCTGAAGGCGCTGGAGGGCAAGCAGGGCGCGGTGGTCGGGGCCAACGGCGGGCTCTACGCCATCCGCCGCGAGCTGTTCAGCCCGCTCCCGCCCTCGACCATCGTCGACGACTTCGTGATTGCTCTCCGGCTGCTCGACCAGGGGTACCGCGTCCTCTACGACCCCCAGGCGCTGGCGTCGGAGGAGACCACCGAGGACTACGGGCGCGAGTTCGGCCGACGGGCACGCATCGCCGCGGGGAACTTCCAGAGCCTGGGCCTGGTGCCGGGGTTGCTCTCGCCGTTCCGGGGATTCCCGGCGTTCGCCTTCTGGTCCCACAAGGTGCTGCGCTGGTGCGCGCCGGCGCTGATGCTCGTGGCGCTGCTGGCGAACGTGCTGCTGCTCGCCGCGCCGTTCTACCGCTTCACCCTGGCAGCCCAGATCGGGTTCTACGGCCTCGCGGTGCTGGGAAGCCTGGCGGTGGGGCCGGCACTGGTGCGGCGCGCGGCGGGCGTTGCCTACTACTTCGTCACGATGAACCTGGCGATCGTCGTCGGCTTCTGGCGGTTTCTGCGACACTCGCAGGCCGCCGCGTGGGAGCGAACCGCCCGCGCGTAGGAGGCCGGGACATGCGGAACGCGCTGGCGCTCTCGGGCGCTCTCGTGGTGCTGTCGAGCCTCTCTGCGGCGGGTCCGGCTCCGGCCACCGACGCAGGAACCAGCGGGGGAGCGATGACGGGAGCAGCGTACCTGCACGCCGAGGGCAGCTTCGAGGTGAAGCTCACTCCACAGGCCGACGACACCGGCACCGGGCTCGGGCGGATGTCGCTCCAGAAGACCTGGCACGGAGAGTTCGAGGGGACGTCGCGGGGCGAGATGCTGACCGCGATGGGGAAAGGCAAGGGCTCGGGCGCCTACGTCGCGGTGGAACGGGTCACCGGCAAGACGCTCGGACGCCGGGGAAGCTTCTCCCTGGTCCACCGAGGGGTGATGACCGACGGTGAGCAGGAGCTCACGATCACCGTGGTGCCCGGCTCGGGTTCCGAGGGCTTCCAGGGATTCGTCGGCGGGGTGACCGTCCGGATCGAGCCCGACGGGAAGCACTTCTACGTCCTGTCGGGGACGCTGCCCGGCAACTGACGCGTGGCAGCCCCGCCCGCGGGCGACGCTTGACGGAGCGCGCCGGCGGCCGCTCTCAGATGTCCCCGCCCTCCGGCTGGGGGGCGAGGACCGGCAGCGGGGAGCGCACCCCATCGGGCGCCGGGGGCAGCACCGCCCCGTAGACCGCGAACAGCTGCCCGGTGAGAACCGGCCTCCCCGAGCCGGAGGAGCCACGCAGCCAGTCGTTGAGCACGCGACCGGTGCCGGGCTCGTTGCGAAGCGCGGGTCGGTCCAGGTTCATCCGGTAGCGCATCACCCCGCGGCTCACGCGGTGGATGATGGAGACCGTCCCGTCGGATTCCACGCCTTCCACCAGGGCGATGTGGGTGAGGCCATCGTCGAGCTTGCCGTCGCGATCCCGGTCGTAGGTGTCGTGAAAGAAGACCAGGTCCCCGGGGTCGGGGCGGCCGGTGCGGAAGAGTCGTCCACGCGCCGAGGTCCACCGCCACACCGCGGTCACCCCGTTGTCTCCGGGGCGGGCGGAACCGGTGAGCGGCACTCCGACGCTGGCGTACACCCCCAGGACCAGCCCGCTGCAGTCGTCGGGGAAGCTCTGTCCGGGCCAGCGGACCGAAGTCCGTCCGAGGAGGCGGCGCACGGTGGCCACCACTCGCCAGCGGGTTTCGACGCTGGCCGCCGGGTCTCCCAGGAC
>DASROG010000624.1:0-2018 GCA_035646995.1 Myxococcaceae bacterium | reverse complement strand
AGCGCGGTGGTGCCGAGGTTGTAGAGGACGTCGGCCCCGTCGTGACCTTGCTCGACCAGGGTGCGGAACGTGACCTCGGCGCCTGCCACGTCCCCGCGGCCGTAGGCCTGGAGCCCCTGCTGGAAGAGCAGCTCGGCGGCCCCGGTCATCAGACGTCCCCCCAGCCGCCGGCGAGGGCCTCGGCGTCGGCGAGCACCGCGGCGCGATCCATCCGCGAGACGCCGGGCGCGAACCGGACCTCGTCACAGGTATCTTGCAGTCGCCTGACCCGCGCCTGGAGCTCGGCAGGCGCTCCGGCGGCAGCGAGGCGCTCGCGCAGCACCTCGCGGGTCAGCCCGGTCACCGGCGCGCGGAGCCGGAGCGAGAGCAGCTCGCCCACCAGGCCGTCCACCTCGGCGGAGAAGGCGACGTCGTCCACGCCCTCCCCGGAGGCGCGAAGCGCCGCCAGCCGCGCGCGCACCCGCTGCTCCCGCCGGCGCTGCTCGGCCCGCGGATCGGACCGAGCGCGATGCCGCTGCACCGCCTGGCCGGCGAGGGCCCCCACGAAGGCCAGCGGCGGCAGGGCCAGCAAGACGAGGAACCACCCCTGGCGCCACGGCGGCGGCGGACGGTCCAGCACCGCCTGGACGCGGAGTGGCCGGAGCGCGGTCGCGGAGAGCACGTTCCGGGCGGCGGGCTCGTCGCCGCGTCCAGGGGCGGCCGCCACCGCGCTCGCCCCGGCACCGGGCACCACGGCGAGGGTGAGGGGCGCGGTGCGCGTCCTCTCGTAGCGGCCGGTCTCCGGGTCGAAGTATGCGAGCTCCATCGCCGGAATCTCGAAGGTGCCGGTCTGCTGCGGGAGCACCAGGAACTCCTGTGTCCGGCGCCCCTGGATGCGAGACCGCACGGTTGACGTCTTGTCGTTCGTGGTCGGGTCGTAGAGCTTCAGGCCGGGCGGCACCGCGGGCTTCGGCAGCACCAGGTCCTTGACGTTGCCCCGACCATCGACGCTCACCCGGAGGGTCACCGGCGTGCCCAGCTCGGTCCGGGTCGAGGTGAGATCGGCGCCGAGCGTCCAGGCCCCGACGGCGCTGGGCTGGAATCCGGACGGTGCGCCGGGCGGCAGCGGCTTCACCTTGAGGGTGACCGGCTGGGAGGCCCGGTGCTCGCGCCTGCCGGCGAAGAGGAACCCGGTGGTGATGTCCGCCTCGACCGGGCCGATCTCCCTCTGGCCGGACTTCACCGGGAACAGCGCCAGGCGCCGCAGGAGGTACGCCCGGTAGGACACCCCGTCCACGGAGCGGGTCTCGCTGCTGAGCTCCTTCGGAGTCTCCACGTCCTCCGTCCAGAACCCGTCGAGCTTCGGCATGGTGACCGCGTCCACCCGGCTGAGGTCGACACGGGCGTAGATCCACAGCGAGAGCGTGGCCTGCTCCCCCTGGTAGACCTCCTTCTTGTCCAGCTCGCCGCGGAGAAAGAGGTCGCGCTCTCCGGTCGCCTGCTGGCGCCGGCGGAACACGTCGAACGGGTTCTCGTCGTCGTCGCCGAAGGGGCCCATCCCGAACGGATCGGGCCGCGGGCGCCCTCCGCTCGGATCCGGAACGTGGCCTGCCTTCACCGAGAGGGTGAGCGGCTGGGAGCGGAACACCCCGCTGGAGGCGTGCAGCTCGGCCGGCGGCAGCACCAGCTTCCCCGGCTTCTGCGCCCGCATCCGCACCCGGAGCGTGGAGATCTGCTGCACCCGAGGTCCCCCGGAGTCCACCCGGATGCTGGTCTCCGTCCCGCGGCTCGTGCCGATGGTCTCCACCGTCGGGACGTCGGGTAGCTGGAGCGAGGACCCCGAGGGCACGTCCGTGGCCCGGACGGTGAGGACGAAGATGTCGTCCGTTCCCACCTCCGTGCGGTCGACCTCCTGGGTGACGACCGGCGGCGGCGCGGCGGCGAGCGCGAGCACCGGCACGGCGACGACCAGAACGGCGACGAGCGCCAGGGGGCTACCAGTCCTTCTCATCGGGCTTCCTCTGCCTCTTCTTTTGCTG
>DASROG010000623.1:0-3216 GCA_035646995.1 Myxococcaceae bacterium | reverse complement strand
CTCCAGGCGCAGGCCGGGTCGCTGCCGCACCGGGTCCGCGCTTTCGTCGCGCGACATCGGGGCCTGGTGCTCGCCGCCTCCATGGCGGGGCTGGCCCTGGTCGCGCTCGCCGCGGTCGCCGTGGTGCAGGCGCGCCGGCTCGCCGAGGAGAAGCGCATCGCGGAGGTCGAGGCGCGCAGCGCGACGGCGGTCCGGAACTTCCTGGAGGACGTGCTCTCCGCCGCGGATCCGGGGTCGGAGGGGAGCAGGCCCGCGCGCGAGCGGACCATCCAGGAGGCGGTGGACGCGGCTGCCGCCCGCATCGGCCCGGCGCTTCGCGACCAGCCGCGGGACAAGATCTCCATCCTGATCACCCTCAGCCAGGTCTACCACTCGCTCGATCAGTCGGACCGGAGCATCGCGCTGCTCGAGCAGGCCCTGGAGGTGGCGCGGAAGCTGGAGCCCGTGCCCGGCCAGGAGCAGGCCATGGTGCTGGCCCGTCTGGCGAACACCGCCATGTTCGCCGGCAAGTTCGACGACGCGCAGCGCTGGCTCGAGCAGGCCGAGGTGGCGTTCGCCGCCGCCGGAGATCAGACCTCGGAGCACTTCGCGCAGGCGCTGAAGATCCGCGGCAACCTCACCCGGCGTGGGAACAACCCCGATCTCAAGGCCGGGGCGGCGCTGCTGGAGCGAGCGGCAGCGCTCTTCCGGGAGCGGTACCCGGAGAGCCCCGGTCGACTGGGCGCGCTGTTCTACCTGGCCCAGACCCTGCGCGCGGCCAGCGTGCCGGCGCGCGCCGAGGCGGTGGCGGACGAGGCCGTGGAGATCAGCCTCAAGTACCCGCGTCCCGGCTTCGAGGGAGCCAACGCCTACTCGCTGCGGGCGGTCATCCGCGACAGCAACGGCAAGCTCGCCGAGGCCGACGCCGACTTCGTGAAGGCCCAGGAGGGCTACGTGAGGGCGGTGGGGCCCGACCACTTCCTGACCCTGCAGAATCTCGGTCTGCGCGGAACGACCAGCCTGGAGCTCGGCAACCGACGGGAGGAAGCGCTCGGCGAGATCGAGTCCTCGGCGCAGGGCCTGGGCCGCGTCCGCCGTGACAGCCACACCCATGCGCAGGCGCTGGAACGGATGGGCACCGGCTACGTCCGCATCGGTCGTTTCGAGGAAGCGATCCGGCCGCTGGAGCAGGCGCGGACCATCTGGGCGGCGCGGAAGGACTCGCTCCTCCGTACCGGAGCGACGATGTCCCTGGCCGAGGCCCGCGCGGCGATGGGACAGGAGGCGCAGGCCCGGGCGCTCCTGGACGAGGCGCTCGCGGTCCGGCAGTCCAGCCCGAGGACCGCCCAGCTCCCCGAGGGCGACGTTTATCTGGTGAAGGGGCTGCTGGCCATCGAGCGAGGCGAGACCGCCGAGGCCCACACTGCGCTCGGGCTGGCGCTCTCGCTGTCGGGCTGGGAGAGCCGGGCGGACCTGACCCGGCGCGTGCTCGCCGACGCCGGACGGACCCGGCTGGCGATCGCCGCTGGACAGGTGAAGGAGGCGCTGACCGCATCCGAGCGCCTGCTCGAGCTGACCCGCATGCCGCCTCTGGCACAGGTGCAGCGCGTCCACGCCCTGGCACTGGATGCTCGCGGGGCTGCGCTCTGCCGCGCAGGTCGGGCGGCCGAGGGCGAGCCGATGGTGTCGCAGGCGGCCCGGCTCCTCGGACGGGTGATGGAGCCGGAGAGCGCGCCGGTGGCGCGGGTGCATCTGGTCCACGCCAGCTGTCTCCTCGACCTCGGCAAGCGCGCCGAGGCCGCGTCCATGGTGGAGGGTGCGCGCCAGGCCATCGCCGCTGCGGGACCGGCGGGCGCCGCGCTCCAGCCCTCGCTGCGGGCGCTGAACGAGAAGCTCGCCGCCCGCTGAGGGCGCGCAAGTGGCCACCGCCCCGCCCCCGGTGTAAGGCACGGGGTCGAAACGTCCCCGGGGCAGATGGCGAAACTGGTAGACGCGCTGGACTTAGGATCCAGTCCCGAAAGGGGTCCGAGTTCGACTCTCGGTCTGCCCAACCCGCCGCTCAGCGTCGAGCGCTGGCGGCCCCGTCGACCCGGAGAAGCTCCGGGCATTCGATGGGCCAGCATGGGTCGTGCTGAGCGGCGTAGGCCTCGACCTCCCAGCGAATCTGCCGGTAGGCCGCGTCGAGACTGCGCGTGCGCACGAGGCCCCGCACCCAATCCCAGAGATAGGTCGCGTAGAAGCGGACCAGACCCACGCGCCGAGCCTGCGCCAGGTGCTCGGCCTCATGACGGCGGGTGAGCGGGTCCACCTGCGCTGCCGCCTCCCGGTAGAGGATGCAGAACGGCGCCAGGGTCATCGCCGAGAAGCGGCGGAGGAACGGCAGCCGGAACGCGGGATGGGCGTAGAGCTCGCGCACCGAGCCTTCTGTGCCACGGGCCCGGGCGCCGCGCACCTCCACTCGCCGGAGACCCCTGCCGTCCCTTGGCCGGTCGCAGCCCCGGCCCTCCTCGAAGTCGCATTGACACGGGGGGACCGGGGCTCTTAAGGCCCTGTCCCTCCGCATGAAGGTCCAGGTCGAAGAGCTGTCCCCGGTCGAGCGCAAGCTCTCCATCGAGCTCCCCCCCGAGCAGGTCCAGGCCGAGCTTGGCCGCGCGTACGCCCAGCTGGGACGCTCGGTACGTCTGCCTGGGTTCCGGCCAGGCAAGGTCCCGAGGCGCATCCTCGAGCAGCGCTTCAAGGGCGAGGTGGAGGACGACGTCGCCCGTCGCCTGGTCGAGCGTGCCTACCTGTCGGCCATCTCCGAGCACCACGTGGACGCCGTCGGCGCGCCCCAGCTCACCCCCGTCCGCCTGGATCAGGAGAAGCCCTTCGCCTTCGAGGCCCGGGTCGAGGTCCGTCCCAAGGTGGACCCCAAGGACTACCGCGGGCTGTCCTTCAAGCGCGTCCCCGTGGCCGTGAGCGACGCCCAGGTCGACGAGCGCCTCGAGGCCATGCGCCAGCGCGTCGCGCGTCTCGAGCCGGTGGAAGGCCGCACCGTCGCCGAGACCGGTGACTTCGCCATCGTCGACTACACCGGAGCCATCGACGGCCATCCCTTTCCGGGCAGCGCCGCCGAGGACGTCACGGTCGAGGTCGCCGCCGGTGACCTCATGCGCGGCAACGTGCCCGAGCTCGCCGGCATGGTGGTGGGGCAGAAGCGCGAGCTGGACCACGCCTTCGCGGCCGACGATCCGGAGG
>DASROG010000622.1:0-6417 GCA_035646995.1 Myxococcaceae bacterium | reverse complement strand
GCGTGCTGCGCCTGGCTCCCGTGGCTGAAGTTCACCCGGGCGACGTCCATGCCGGCGTTCAGCAGGTCCTCGAGAACCTCGGGCTTCTCGAGCTTGGCGATGATCGGCACCTGGCGCCCGGCCTCGGCCATCGCCGCGCGCGCCTGGTCCATGTCGCTGGGCTGCCGCACGAAGGACAGCGCGATGTAGTCCACGCCGGACTTGATCGCGAAGACCAGGTCCTCGCGGTCCTTCGGGGTGAGGGCCTCGGCGCGCAGCGCGACACCGGGAAGGTTGATGCCCTTGTTGTTCTTGAGGAGCCCGCCGTGGATGACCTCGGTGCGCACCAGCTGCTTCTTGTCCGTCTCCAGGACCCGGAGTTCGAGGAGCCCGTCGTCGAGGAGGATCCGGTCGCCGGCGTTCACGTCCGAGGCGAGGAAGGGATAGGTGGTGGAGACGATCTCCTGTGTCCCCGGGACGGCCTCGTCGGTGGTGATGGAGAACGTGGCCCCGGGGACCAGCTCCACCTTGCCCTCCACCAGCTTGCCGGTGCGGATCTTGGGACCCTGGAGGTCGCCCAGGACGCCCACCGCCTTGCGCACCTTCAGGGAGGCGGTCCGGAGCATGGAGAGCGTCTGGGCGTGCTGCGCCTGGCTCCCGTGGCTGAAGTTCACCCGGGCGACGTCCATGCCGGCGTTCAGCAGGTCCTCGAGAACCTCGGGCTTCAGCGAAGCGGGCCCGAGCGTGCAGACGATCTTGGCGCGTCTCATGGTCTCTAGCGGTGGAGGAGGGCGCGAAGATTCTCGCGCTCCCAGGCGATGGCCGCCTCGTAGAGCGGGAACGCCCGCTCACGGTCGCGGAAGGCCCGGGGGTGGTGCACCCGTCGCCCCGGCCCGTTCGAGCTGGGGAAGAGCTGGTGAAGCATCTCGTGGAAGACGATGAACTCCACGAAGAAGCGCGGGACCTCGGGATGGTCGAGCGCGGGGTGGACGCGGATCTCCCGGGTCTGGTGGTCGTAGACGCCGAGGCGGATGGATTTCCGCCGCCTGCGGCCGGGTGCGCGTCCCCACCCGATGCTCGCCCGGACCCCGTCCTGGAAGAACCGGTCGTTCAGCGCGTCCCGGATCTCCTCCAGGTGAAAGAAGCGGCCCTCGGGCGAGAAGCGCTCGTCCGAGGCATCGCGCTCCTGGCGGATGCGCGGCTGCTCGCGCTTGATGAAGTCGTCCAGCACCCGACCGGCCTGAGAGCGGCCGCGACCGGCGTAGTCCGCCACCGCCTGGACCACCGACCCGGGCGCGTCGAGGAACATGTGGTGCAGCCGCAACCGGAGTGCCGAGGGAGCTCGGCGGAAGCTGATCATCGTGCTCCGGTTGTCGGTCACGGACAGTCGCACCGGCATCCCGAGATCACGGGCGAGGTGCTGGGCCAGCGACGCGGCCTTGTGGACCGCGACCTCGCGCACCGGGACGCTCGCGCGGGCACGCGGCTGGGGATCGAAGAGCAGAAGCTGACGAGGAGACGAATCGCTCACGGCCTGACGGAAGGCAGTCTACCGCAGCCGGGCCCGGTGCAAGCGTCGGGACCGATCGCGTTCCGCCGCCTCGCCGACGGAGCGAGGCCCGCGCGACTTGACGGAGCCGAGCGACTGCGGGTGGGCCTGCACCTCGGCCCGCAAGCGATCGATCAGCGCAGTCAAGCCCTCGACGTCGATCTCGAAGCTACGCAGGAGCGCTCCCCTGCTGTGGGCCTCCTCCGCGGCGAGGCAGCGCGGCTCGCCACTCCGGGCCGCGAGCTCGGTGGAACCCGAGCGCTCGACGGCGAGGGTCCAGCGGTGCTCGCCAGGCTCGAAGGGGTACATCAGGCAGGCGGTGGGCCGCGTCACCGGCCCGAGCGTGCACCCCTCCTTGCCCAGGAAGACACACGCTCCGTGCTCGGCCCGGAGCCCCCAGCGCACGGTGGTGGTCCGGAAGTAGCCGCGGTAGCCGGGCCGGCGCGCCTCGTAGGCGAGCGCCTCCTCCGGCGCGAGGGGCTCGTGCTCGACGAAGCGCTCCCGACGCCAGCCGGTGGCAGTCCGGATCCGCGCCACGTCGGTGGCGGTCAGGGTGGCCAGCTGCTCGCCGGGTCCGGGCTGACAACAGGAGCGTCCCAGCGCCTCGGCGCAGCGAGCGCACGGCGAGCGGTCCTTGCCAGCGGTCATCGGGAGAGCAAGGTTAGCGCCGTGCGCTCCCAGGTGACACTCAGGACGGCGTTCACCGTCTGCTTCGCGGTGTTGGCCACGGCGGCGATGGTGCTCTTCGTCTTCGAGACCCGCGTGGCGCTCACCCTCACCGTCGCGGCGATGATGCTGGCCATCGCCCTGGATCACGTGGTGCGGCGGATGGAGGCGCGCGGGATTCGCCGCGGCTGGGCCATCGCCCTCACCACGCTGGCGGTGTTGCTGCTCCTGACCGGGCTGATGCTGATCGTCGTGCCCGCGGCCGTCGGCCAGCTCCGGGAGTTCATCTCCTCGACCCCGCGAATCCTCGAGTCGCTGCGTCACTCGTCGTGGTTCGAATCCTGGAACCAGCGCCTCGGGCTGGAGGAGCGGCTGAAGGACGCGCTCTCCGGGGCCCTCGGGCTCGCCCAGAGCGCGGTGAACCCCATCCTCGCCGCGGTCACCTCGGCCCTGGGGGCCGTCGCTGGCTTCCTCACCGTCCTCGCCCTCACCGTGTTCATGATGGTGTTCGGCCGCGGACTGGTGCAGCGGCTGCTGGCGCTGGCGCGGCCGGTCGACCGGCCGCGCTGGGAGGACGTGCTCGCCAAGTCGTACCGCGCGGTGGGTGGCTACCTCGGCGGGATGCTCTTCATCTGCTCGATCAACGGGACTTTGACCACCGCGGTGCTGGCGATGATCGGCACACCGTATTTCCTCCCGCTCGGGCTGCTCAGCGGCTTCTCCAGCCTGGTGCCCTACGCCGGGCCCATCCTCACCGGAGGGTTCATCACCCTGGTCACGCTGATCACCGGCGGAGCGGTCAAGGCGCTGATCACCCTCGGGTACTTCCTGCTCTACGGGCAGCTGGAGGGGAACGTGCTCGGCCCGTTCGTCTTCCGCCGGACGGTGCACCTCGACCCGCTGATCACGTTGCTCGCGGTCCTGTTCCTCGCGGAGCTGCTGGGAATCGCCGGCGCGGTGGTCGCGGTGCCCGCCGTCGCGCTGGCACAGATCGTCGCGCGCGAGCTGCTGGCGGCCCGGCGCGCGCGCCTGTCGGCCGAGTCGACCGGGACAGGGCCCAACCCGGCGCCAGCGATCGTCGGCGAGGCGTCGGTCCCGCCCCGGCCGCCGGCGCTCGGCGAGCGGCGGTAGACGCCCGGTCACCTGGTGCGGGCCGCGATCAGGCGTCCTCGCGCGAGCGCAGGACGCGCTCGAGGCGCCCGGGTTCCACCCTCAGCGCGAGCACCTTCTCGCCGGTGTAGGTGACCTGTCCCGGCGCGCCGCCCTTCACTCGCTTGACCAGTCGCGCCCGCGTCCAGGCCACCTCGCCTCGGGGCTCGCCCGCCAGCCTCGAGAAGTGCAGCGCGAGGTGTGCGGCGTCGAGCAGCGCTTCCTGCCCGACCTCCTGTCCCCGGTCGAGAGGCACCACCACGTGCGCGCCCGGGACGCCCCGGGCGTGCATCCAGAGGTGGTGCGGCCGCGCCACGTGGAAGGTGAGCGCCGCGTTGTCCTCACCGGCCCGGCCCACCCAGATCGGCTGGCCACCCGAGGCGTGGAAGACGCGGTAGGGGCGGTGGGCCGGTGCCGCACGCTTCCGCGGAGGGCGCGCGGGCAGGGGCGCGACCGGAGCCGCGAGCTCCGCCTCGGTGCTCGCCTCCGCCTCGGCCAGGGCGCGCTCGGCCTCGACGATCTCCCTTTCCAGTGCCGCCAGGCGCTCCCGGGCCATCGCGCTCCCGCGAAGGAGGCGGCGGTACTGGTGGAAGTGGCGCTCCACCTGCGCCCGCGGAGCGAGCCTCGGCTCCAGCGGGACCTCGACCTCACGCGGGCCCTCTGCGGTCCACTCGGTCAGTCGGACGGACCGCGCGCCGCGCGGAACCTGGTCGAGGGCGCGGGAGAGGAGCTCGCCCCACCGCCGGTGCTCCTCGGCGACGGCGTCACGCCCGGCCTCCGCCTCGACCTTGGCCCGGGTCCGGCGCAGCCGCTGGAGGGTGGAGCGAAGCGGCTGGACGCGGGCACGCTGGAGCGCCTCCCGCCGCACCACCGACTCGCGGGCGGCCACCAGCGCCTCGGCGGCGCGACCGGCGTCGAGGCCCCGCGCCCGGCCCAGCCTCGAGGGCGGACCCTGCTCGTCCACCGGCCGCACCTCGGAGGGAGGCCGCGGTTGCCCCTCCGAGGCGGCGATCGGCGCGTCCCCGTCGCCGAGCAGGAGCAGGATGCCCGGCGATCCCAGCTCCGCCACCAGGATGCGAGACGTGCCTCCCTTCTCGAAGGCCAGGCGGACCTGTCCCGGACCGGTGGAGCGGATGGACGACAGTCGTCGGCCGGTCAGCTCCTTCCGGGCTCGCAGCAACCAGGGTGAGGGACCACTGTCTGAGGAGAGGGCCCGTCCTTCGATGACCGAGAGCCTCCCCAGCCCCGACTCGACGCTCAGCAGAAGGCGCACCGTGCGACCCGGCTGCCTCAGCGTGAGCTCCAGCCGCCCGGGCCAGGCGGCGCGAACCTTCTGCACCACCGCTCCGCTCAGCTCGGGCTCGAGCGCCCGGGCCACGTCTCGCAGCTCGCTCGGTCTCAGCGACACGGCGGAGTCCCTGGTCTCCCAAAAGCGAAACGGCCCGGCGATTCGCCGAGCCGTCCGTTTCTCCCGGAGGAGAGTGACCCCTACTTCCTCTTCGAGGTCTTCCGCTTCGCCTTCCGCGCAGCCGGCCTTCTCTTCGCGGTCTTCCTCTTCTTCTTCGGCGCCATCAGTGCATCCCTCCGGGGTGAGTGTTCGTCACTCGGGCCGAGTGAGTGAGACGAATGGTAGTGACGTGAACGCCCTCGTGTCAACGAATCGACCGGCGCCTCGGAGCACTCGACGTCGCACGCACGCTGGTAGGGTCGTGCTTCCTCGCTCGTGATGAACGCGTCTCCCCCTCGCTTCCCTCCCGACTTCGTCTTCGGCGTCGCCACCGCCGCGTACCAGGTCGAGGGCCACATCGAGAACGACTGGAGCGAGTGGGAGCGTGCCGGGCGGGTGAAGCACGTCGCCGGCGCGGGCGTGGACCACTGGAACCGGTGGCAGGAGGACTACCGGCTGACGCGCGATCTGGGAGCGACCGCGTTCCGGATGAGCCTGGAGTGGGCGCGCATCGAGCCGAAGCGGGGCCGCTTCGACGAGGCGGCGCTCGAGGGCTACCGCCGCCGGCTGGTGGCGATGACCGAGGTCGGCCTCCGGCCGGTGGTGACGCTCCACCACTTCACCCATCCCAGGTGGTTTCACCGCGAGACACCCTGGCACCTCCCGGAGAGCGTGGGCGCGTTCCGTCGCTACGCGCGGGCCTGCGCCGAGGTGCTCCGGGGGATCGACGCGGTGGTGCTGACCTTCAACGAGCCGATGGTTCTCCTGCTCGGCGGCTACGTCCAGGGTGTCATCCCGCCGGGGATCGCCGATCCCAGGCTGGCCATGCCCGCGCTGGGCAACATCGGGCGGGCGCACGCGGCGGCGCGTGACGAGCTGCTCACCCACGCAGGGACGTTCCCCGTCGGGACCAGCCAGAACATGCTGGCCTTCTCCGCCGATCGCGCCTGGAACCCGATGGACCATGCGCTCGTGCGGCTAGCGGACCAGGCCTACAACCACACCTTCCTCGAGGCGCTGGTCACCGGCGAGCTGCGGATGTTCATGCCCGGGCTCTTCACCACCCGGCAGACGCTCGAGGGCGCGCGAGACAGCCTCGACTTCGTCGGGGTCAACTACTACACGCGCACGCACCTCCGGTTCGTGCGCCGCCCGCCCTACCTCGAGTTCCACTACCGGGACCCCCTGCGGCGAGGGCTCACCGACATCGGCTGGGAGGTGTACCCCGAGGGCTTCACCCAGGTCCTGCTCTCCACGCGGCGATACGGGCTGCCGGTGTGGGTGACCGAGAACGGCATCGACGACCGGCTCGGCACACGCCGTAGTGAGTTCCTCTGGCGCCACTGGACCTCGGTGCTGCAGGCGCGGGCAGCGGGAATCGACGTGCGCGGCTACCTCTACTGGTCGCTGCTGGACAACTTCGAGTGGCTCGAGGGGTGGGGGCCGCGGTTCGGCCTGTACCACGTGGACTTCGCCACCCTGGAGCGGCGAGCGACCCCGGCCTGCGATTACTTCCGGTCGGTCGCGCTGGACCGGGAGCTTCGGCCACCCCGGGAGGTCCCTCCGCCCCTGCGGGCGCCTGCCCCGATGGCCGCCACCGGCTGAGGGCCGAAACGTCGCCCGGGTG
>DASROG010000621.1:0-4224 GCA_035646995.1 Myxococcaceae bacterium | reverse complement strand
CCTCGGCGACCGTGGGCTCGAGCGCGCGTTCCTCCACCTGCACCCATCCGCGCTCCACGAGCCGCTGCACGGCGGCCCGCGCGCCGGGAACGGCACGCCCCAGCTCGTCGAGCTCGGCTCGACCTCCGACGGCGAGGAGGTAGCCGAGGGCGGCCGCCTGCGCCGGCGCCCGCCGGAGCGCGTCCACCGATGGCGAGCCGACCACCACCACCGACCGCACCACGTCGGGGCTCGGCTCCGGCCCTTCCGAGGGGTCCGCCAGGCCGGGAGGGAGCGCCGCCCGCAGCGCCTCGCCCAGCGGATGGCGGTAGTAGCCGGCGGCGAACTCCACCAGGGCCAGCACGTCGTCCGGCAGCGCCGGGCTGTCCTCGAGGAGCGCCGAGACCGGCTTCAGCGTCCCGCCGCCCTCGGGGGGGCGGCCCGGGCCGAGGTAGAAGCCGAGCGCCCTCCCCCGGCCGAAGGGGACCAGGATCCGTTGCCCGCGCCTGAGCCGACCCTCGAGCTCCGGCGGGACGAGGTAGGTGAAGGGCCCCTTCACCGGGCGCCCCACCGCGACCGAGGCCAGCTGCTCCACGAGCCCGCCCTCGGGCCTCAGAAGAGGCGGTCCGGGACGTTTGCCCGCGGGTCGCCGGAGAGGGTGGTGAAGCGGGCCTGTCGCTCGCCGTTGCGCGAGACCTCGACCACGCGGGGGAACCAGTCCCCGGCCGGCGAGTTGTAGTCCACGAAGCGCACGTCCCACTGGGTCCCGCCCTCGGTCCAGCGGATGCGGGCCGGGAGCCAGCTGTCCTTGAACACCCAGAACTGCGCGTCCCCCTCCTTCTGTCCGCCGACCACGTAGGCCACCTGGCCGCCGAACCGAGCGAGCCAGGACCCGCCGATGTTGACGCCCCGCTTGCGGAGGTGCGCCTCCAGCTCCGCGCGACCGTCACCCGCGCTGCGGGCCCCGAAGAGCGCGCACACCTCCCCCAGCCCCACGCCGAGCGCCGCCACGGACGGACCCTCGGACTTCAGCTGTCCGCCGGACTGGACTACCGCGAGCTTGCCCGTCTCCGGCCCGCTCGCCTCGAGGCGGCAGCGGCCGGGGAGCTTGAGATAGACCCGGGCGTCGGACTGGAGCTCGCCCTGTCCACCGGCGTCGGACGAGGCGCTGCCGGAGAGGACCAGCGACCCGTCGATGCGGGCCGTGCTGATGCGCTGCTCGTCCCTCCCGGTCAGGAGATGCCGGAAGATGGCACCGGGCGCGGGGACGTAGGCCAGGGCGGTCCGGACGGCGAGCACGGTGACCAGGAGAATGGGCAGACGGAGGCGTCGCACGGGGGCGGAGGACTGTACACGAGCTGTCCGCGCGCGATAGAGCCCACGAATGATGTCCATGCCCACGCTCGCTCTCCTCGTCGGTGGGTTGCTGGTGGCCATCGGCCTCGGCACGTACCTCGGGACCGGCGCCCATTCGCCCACCGCCCTCATTCCCGCAGCCCTCGGGGCTCTCATCGCCCTGGCCGGGCTCGTGGCCCGGAACCCGCGCCTCCGCATGCACGCGATGCACGTCGCGGTCCTCGTCGCGCTCCTCGGAGTGCTGGGCTGCATCCCCGGGCTGCTCCGGGTCCCCGCGCTCGTCGCCGGCACCGCCGAGCGACCGGTGGCGGTGGTGGCGCAGCTCGTGACCTTCGTGATCTGCCTCGCCTTCGTGGTGAGCGCCGTGCGGTCCTTCATCGAGGCGCGACGGAGCCGCGCCAGCGCCGGCTAGGGAGACGGGTGCGATGCCACTGGCGGTCAGGCTGAAGAAGCAGGGAGGCCCGGAGCTTCTGGTCCTGGAGGAGGTGCAGGTTCCTCCTCCCGGTCAGGGCGAGGTGACGCTGCGGCACAGCGCCATCGGGCTCAACTTCATCGACGTGTACCAGCGCAACGGCCACTACGCCCTCCAGCTCCCCAGTGGGATCGGACAGGAGGCGGCCGGGGTGGTGACCGCCGTCGGTCCCGGGGTGACCACGGTGAAGGCTGGCGACCGGGTGGCCTATGCCGGCGCACCGCTGGGCGCGTACTCCGAGGCTCGCAACTACCCCGCGGACCGGCTGGTGCCGGTGCCGGAGGGCGTCTCCGACGAGGCCGCGGCCGCGTCGCTCCTCAAAGGGCTCACTGCCTGGTACCTGGTGCGGCGGACGTTCAAGGTCGAGCGCGGGCAGACGGTGCTGGTGCACGCGGCAGCAGGCGGCGTGGGGCTCATCCTCTGCCAGTGGCTCCGGCACATCGGGGCGAACATCATCGGCACGGTGGGGAGCCAGGCGAAGGCCGAGGCCGCCCGCGAGGCGGGCTGCACCCACCCGCTGGTCATCGACGCGGGCAACCGGCGCGAGCTCCCGGGGAAGGTGAAGGAGCTCACCGGCGGAGCGAAGGTTCCGGTGGTGTACGACTCCATCGGCAAGGACACCTTCGACGTGTCGCTGGAGTGCCTCGCGCCGTTCGGGCTCATGGTGCTCTTCGGCGCCTCGAGCGGTCCGGTACCGCCCTTCGATCTGCAGCGGCTCGCCGCCGGAGGATCGCTCTACGTGACCCGCCCCACGCTCAACACCTACGCCGCGAAGCGCGAGGACCTCCTCGCCGGAGCACGCGAGCTGTTCGACCTCATCGCCCGCCGCGTGCTCACCATTCACGTGAACCAGCGCTATCCCCTGCGCGAGGCCGCGCGCGCACACATGGACCTCGAGGCACGGAAGACGACCGGCTCGACGGTGCTGTTGCCCTGAGCGCATACCCTCCGTGGTGCGAATGATCCGTCTCCTCGTCCTGGCCTCCCTGTTGCTCGCGCGCCCGCTTCTCGCCGCCCCTGCCCCCCTCGACTTCGACACCGCCCGGGGCGCCCGCGAGGTGGGCATGGGCGGCACGTTCCGCGAGCTGGGCATCGGGGCGAACTCCGCGGACGGAAATCCGGCGGCGATGGCGCTGTTCCAGGCGTTCCAGCTGGAGTTCGCCGGCGGGTACGACTGGAAGGCGAAGGGCTGGTATGCGGCGGGCTGGGCTCGCGACAGCACCAACCAAGAGCTCTCCGGCGCCTACAGCCTCCACTTCATCTCCAACGACTACGGAGCAGGCAACGTGGGGCAGTGGGCCCACTCGCTCTCCCTGGCCACGCGGGTGGGAGACCGGGTGGCGTTCGGGATCGGAGGGCGCTGGCTCATCCAGAGCACGCCGAAGATCAACGCCGCGAGCCTGAACCTCGGCGTCTCCATCCTGATCATTCCCCAGCTCACCCTGGGCTTCGCCGCCTACAACCTCATCGACACCCACCATCCCGAGCTGGCCCGCAGCTTCGAGGTGGGCTTCGGGCTCCTGCTGGGTCCGGTACGGCTCGCGACCGAGGTGCGGAGCGACCTCGGCCGGGGACCGCTCCATCCCATCTGGAACAGCGGAGTCGAGGTCTTCCTCGGGCGGAGCTTCGCGCTCCGGGGCGGCTGGGAGTGGCGCGAGCCGGTGCAGCAGAACTTCGTCACCGCGGGAGTGGGATTCGTCTTCGACAACGCCGGGCTGGACATCGGCTGGCGGCACGGGCTGGCCGGGGCCGGCGACCTCCTCGTCGGGGGCCTCCGGATCCAGATGCAGTGACTGGCTCGGGCGCGGCCCTGCAGAGGGGGATGGGACCAGGCTCAGTCCTCGGGGGGCACCACGTCCAGCGCGTCGAACCACGGAGCCATGTCCTCCGGCAGCGGCGCGCGCAGCGCGAGCGGCGCTCCGGTCCCGGGGTGCGGCAAGACAAGGAGATGGGCGTGGAGCAGCGACCGCCCGATGGCCTGTCCCCGGAGCTGCATCGGGCCGCCGTAGAGCCGATCGCCCGCGATGGGCGCTCCGAGCGCGGCGAGGTGGGCCCGGATCTGGTGCGTGCGTCCGGTGCGCGGCCAGAGCCCGGCCAGCGCCAGCTCGGCCGTGGCTCCGAGGCGCCGGAAGCGCGTCTCGGCCTCGAGCCCGTCTCGCGGCCGCGCGACCCACCCGCCCGGGCCGGTGGGTCGCGCGCCAGGCGGAGCGTGCAGGTGCCGGCAGCCGGGAGCCCGCCCCCGGTGACCGCGAGATACGTCTTCCGGGCGGCCCCGGTGCGGAAGCTCGCGGCGAGCGCGGAGGTCGCCGCGGGCGACTTGCCGAGGACCATGACCCCGCTGGTGTCGCGATCCAGCCGGTGCACCAGCCCCGCCTCGCGGCCGAGGTGATCCGAGGCGAGGAGGAGGAGGCCTCACC
>DASROG010000620.1:0-2106 GCA_035646995.1 Myxococcaceae bacterium | reverse complement strand
CTCCTTGGCAAACGGACGAAGGCGCTCGAGTTCAGCGCGGCCGAGGGTCCGCCGGCGCTGGTGCGCGCCCCGTCGATGCCACCCATCGCCGCGCCGCCGCTGCCGCCCACGAGGCTCATCTTCTTCGTCGGCCAGGGCGGGGTGGGGAAGTCGTCCTGTGCCGCCGCCGCCGCGGTCACCCTCACCGAGAAGGAAGGGCCGGTGCTGCTGATCAGCGTGGACCCGGCGCACGGGCTGTCCGACGTGCTGCAGAGCCGGCTGACCGACACCGAGACCCAGGTGAAGGGCACCAAGGGCCTCTACGCCCGCGAGCTGGACGTCCCCGGCTGGTTCAACGCGCTCCGCAAGCGCTGGCGGGAGAAGGCGGAGAAGGTCTTCGAGTCGTTCGGCAAGCAGGAGGGCACCGACCGCGAGGTGCTCCGCAACCTGCTCGACGTGGTCCCGGCCGGCCTCGAGGACCTGGCGGCGGTGAGCGTGCTCACCGACGCGCTGGTCCAGGAACGCTTCAAGCGCATCGTGGTGGACCCGGTGGCCTCGTCCACCGGCGTGCGCTTGCTGGAGGTGCCGGAGCTCGCCCGGACCTGGCTGACCAACCTCCTCGGGGTGCTGGTGAAGTACCGCGCCAAGGGGCTGGGTGAGCTGGCCGACGAGGCCGCCGCGCTCCTGAAGCACGTGAAGCGCTTCGAGGAGGCGGTGGTGAACCCGGCCGAGGCTCGCTTCGTCGTGGTGACCCGCGGCGAGGAGCTGGCAGCGGCGCGCACCGAGCGCATCGTCGAGGAGCTCCAGGGCAAGAAGCTGGCCGTGGAGCGGGTGCTGGTGAACCGGGTCCTTCCCAAGACCACCGATCCCGCCGCCGAGGAGCGCCGTCGCCAGGAGCACAACGTGGCCAAGGCCCTGGAGAAGAAGATCGGCCTGACGGTCACCGTGGCCCCGGCCCTCGGCCGCTACCCTGCCGGCCTCCGCGAGCTGAAGTCCTTCCGCACTGCCTGGTACGCGCTCACCGCCACCCAGGCCAAGACGCGGGCCGCCTAGTGCTCCGGCCGGGGTGTGCTGAGCGCTGCGGCGACCGATCCTCTCGCTGCGACGCGCAGTCTCCTCGCTGCGCTGCTTGCGTCACGCGGCCCGCCTCCGCTGCTCGCTCCTCGTGTGAGCCGTCTCGCTTGGGTCTCGGGCGCCTCGCCGTGCTCACCACACCCCGGTCGGACCACTAGCGTGGCGGCCCCCTCGTTCGCTCTGGACTTCGAGCGGCCGCTGCTGGAGCTCGAGCGGAAGATCGACGAGCTGAAGTCGCTCTCGGGCGCGGCCCCGGGTGATTTCACCGCCGAGATCCAGAAGCTGGAGAAGAAGGCCCGGCGGCTGCAATCGGAGATCTTCAGCGACCTGTCGCGCTGGCAGGTGACGCAGCTGTCGCGTCACCCGGCACGGCCGTACTTCCTCGACTACGTCCAGCTGCTCTTCACCGACTTCTTCGAGCTCGCCGGTGACCGCTTGTACGGGGAGGACCCCTCCATCGTTGGAGGCTGGGCCCGGCTCGACGGCCGCCCGGTGATGGTGCTCGGGCACCAGAAGGGCCGGAACACCAAGGAGAACATGGTCCGCAACTTCGGGATGCCCCGGCCCGAGGGCTACCGGAAGGCGCGAAGGCTGATGGAGCTCGCCGACCGCTTCGGCCGTCCAGTGCTCACCTTCGTCGACACCCCGGGTGCCTACCCCGGCATCGGCGCCGAGGAGCGCGGCCAGGCGGAGGCCATCGCGGTGAACCTCGAGGTGATGAGCCGGCTGCACGTGCCGGTGGTGAGCGTGGTCATCGGCGAGGGTGGCTCCGGTGGAGCGCTGGCCATCGCGGTGGCCAACCGGGTGCTGATGCTGGAGAACAGCATCTACTCCGTCATCTCCCCCGAGTCCTGCTCCAGCATCCTCTACCGGGATACCAGCAAGGCGGAGAAGGCGGCCGACGCGCTCAAGCTCACTGCGCGGGACCTCCTCGCGCTCGAGGTGGTCGACGAGCTGGTGCCCGAGCCCGACGGCGGCGCGCATCGGGATCCCGCCCGGGCGGCCGAGGCCCTGGGACGGGTGCTGCGGAAGCATCTCCAGGCGCTCCTCGCC
>DASROG010000619.1:0-4977 GCA_035646995.1 Myxococcaceae bacterium | reverse complement strand
ATCCCGCCCTCGAAGTAGACCACCTTCTTCACCTGCCCGCGCTGCACGCCGACCTCCACGGGGCCGACCTCCGTGCCAGGCCGATGGAGCGCCTCCCGGACACGCTGGTGCGGACCCGTCCGATCGGGACCCCTCCGGCGCCGCCCCCGACCAAGGCCCTCCGCCGCGGCGAGCTCCGCGACAACCTCCCCTCGCTCATCACCGCCTTCTTCCAGACCCGCGAGACCGGCGAGCTCGGCGTGCAGCGCGGGCAGGTGAAGAAGGTGGTCTACTTCGAGGGCGGGATGCCGGTGTTCTCGCTCTCCAACCTTCTCTCCGACCGGCTCGGGCAGTTCCTGGTGCGGACGGGGAAGATCCGGCCCGAGCAGCTCGCGGACGTGGCGCTGATGGCCCAGCAGACCAAGCGGCGCACCGGCGACATCCTGGTGGAGCGCGGGCTGCTCCGCGACACCGAGCGCCTCTACTACGTGGGGCAACAGGTGAAGTCGATCATCTACTCGCTCTTCGCCTGGGAAGAGGGCACGTACGTCATGTCCTTCGGCGGAAAGGCCCGGGGCGAGACCCTCAAGCTGGACGTGAACCCGGCCAACCTCATCGTCCGCGGGGTGAAGAAGCTCTACAAGGCAGCGCGGGTGAAGCGGATCCTCGCCCTCGAGGACCGCCTGGTGCCCTCGCGCCAGCCGGTCTACCCGCAGTCGGACATCGAGCTGGAGCGGTGGGAATCGGACCTGCTCGCGCACGCCGACGGGACTCGCACCGTGGCCGAGCTCATCGCCTTCGCGCGCCGGCCCGAGCCGGTGGTGCAGCTGACCCTGACCTCACTCCTGGCGGTGCAGGCGCTGGAGAAGGGCGCGGCCTAGCTGACTGCGGCCGCCCTGACCTAGCTGACTGCGGCCGCCCTGACCTAGCCGACTGCGGCCCACCCGACGACGACCCGACCTGGACCTCGACTGCGGCCGCCCTGACCTAGCCGAGCAGCTTCGGGAGCAGCGGCCAGCCCCAGAGCAATCCCATGGCCACGCTGAGCATCCCCGCCGCGGCGCTGGTCCAGCCTCGCGCCCGCGGAGTGCGGAGGAGGCGCGCGAGGGGCCATCCGGCGATGCCGGAGAGCAGCCCCATCCCCAGCACCGAGCCGCCCCCGAAGACCAGCGTGTACGCCAGCCGCTCGACGTTGGTGCCGAAGCCGGCGAGCACCAGGGCGGTGAGCGCCCCGCTTCCGGCGAGGCCGTGGACGATTCCCACCACCAGGGGTCGGACCGCGTAGGCACCGCGGCCGAGGTGCACGTGCGCGCCGGATCCGGCATGAACGTGTAGCCGTCCCCCGTGTTCGTGTCGCTGCAGCGCGCCCTCGGTCATCTCCGCGCGCGCCCGTACCAGCGCACGGACGCCGAGGAACAGCAGCATCACCGACACCAGCAGCTCGAAGGCGACGGTCACGCGGTCCGACATCGTGGTGCGGAGCAGGGCCAGCACCAGCCCCACCCCCAGGAGCGCGAGGGTGTGACCGAGCCCCCAGAAAGCCCCCAGCCAGAGGCCCGAGCGCGGGTCGTTCTCCTCGGTGACCAGGGTGGAGACCGCCGCAAGGTGGTCGGGTTCGAGGGCATGTCGCATGCCCAGGAGCAATCCGAGGAACCAGGCGGTCGCGGTGGTCAAGGGTACGTCCTCGTTGCGCCGCTCTATCACGCCCGCGGAGCCCCGGCGGCCCTGCTGGCGCTGGGCTGTCAACCCCTTCCGTCTCACCGGCGCCGTCGTCACCCCTGCGGTGAGTGCCCGGGAGATCCGGGCCGTTGAAATCACACGGAGAGACTGATGATGGATCGAAAGACCTTGATCGGAATCCTCGCGATGGCCGGCGCCCTGGCATTCGGGGCCTGCGAGCAGCGCCCGGCCACGTCGGAGCGAGGTGGAACCACGTCCGCCCCGAGCAACCGGAGCCCCGGCGGTGACACGACGCCTCCTGCCCGCTCGAGCAGCGGGGACCGCGGCTCGGCCGGAATGGCCTCCGGGCCGAGCGCGAGCTCGGGTGACCTGTCCGGCACCGGCGGCGCCGGGGATGCCGGGATGGGCCGCGACGCCGGAATGCGGTAGCGGCAGCAGGAAGGAGCCGCGTTTCGCGCGGTGATGGGGAACCTCGAGGTGGTCCCGGGGCTGGCGATGCCCCGGGGCGCCGTGCGCTCAGCCCGGCGCGTCCGGACGAGCGGTCGGGTCGCGCCCGGCGACAACCGCCGGCGGCGAACCCAGCGCAACCTCCTCCACTCTCCGGCGGTGCTCGGGCGAGCCGAGCTCCGCCAGCCGATCCTCGGCCGGACGGACGAAGCGCTGCACCAGCACGTCGATGCGGGCGTGCGCGTCGCGAAGCCGCTCCTCCGGGATCTGGCCGCTCCGGGCGGCGGCGACCAGCGCGTCCAGCACCCGGTGCTGCACCGCCGCATGGTGACAGACCAGCAGCACGTCCACGCCCGCGCGCACCGCCTCCACCGCGGCGGTCGTCGGATCGGCGATGGCCTTCATCTCCAGGTCGTCGCTGACTGCCACCCCCTGGAAGCCGACCCGTTCGCGGAGCAGTCCGGTGATCGAGGCGCGGCTCATCGTCGCCGCCACGTCCTCGCCGAGCGCCGGGAAGCGGACGTGCGCGGTCATCACCGACGCCAGCCCCGCCTGGGCATAGGCGCGGAAGGGGACCAGCTCCACCGCCTCGAGGCGCGGCAGCGCGTGCTCCAGCACCGGCAACGTCACGTGGCTGTCCTGGAGCGTGTCGCCGTGGCCCGGGAAGTGCTTGCCGCAGGAGGCGACGCCCGCCCGCTCCATTCCCTCGGCCAGCGCCACACCCAGGCGCGAGACCTCCGCCGGGTTAGCGCCGAAGCTCCGGTCACCGATGACCGGGTTGGCGGGGTTGCTGTCCACGTCCAGCACCGGGGCGAAGTCCCAGTCGAAGCCGGTGGCCCGGAGCTCGAAGGCGAGGAGCCGTCCCACCTGCCGGGCGGTCTCCGCGTCGGCACGCTGCCCGATGACCCGCATCGGGGGGAGCGCGGTGTACGGAGCCCCTCGCAGGCGTGCCACCCGGCCGCCCTCCTGGTCCACCGCCACCGGGAATGGACGGCCGGCACGCGACTTCAGCTCGCGGATCAGCAGCGCCGTTTCCCCGGCGGTGCCCACGTTCCGCCCGAAGAGGATGGCCCCGAGCACCCCGGCATCCACCAGGCCCCGGAGCTCACGGTCGACCTCCCGGCCCGGGAAACCCACGACCAGCAGCCGCGCACACGCCTGACGGAGATCGCTCACCAGAATCCACGGAGTGTATCAGGCGCCCGCCCGCCCGCTGGCGCCGCTGATGGGATGCAGCACCCGGGCCGTCCCCCGGATGCACAAGCTGCTTGCACGGTGGGCCCCTGGCCTGGAATCACCCGGGGTCGCCATGGCCGACACCGCCCCACCACTGGTCTCCACCGGCAGCTTCTACCGCGCGCGCATCGCTTCGCTCCTGGCGATCGCCCCGCTCGGCATCTGGACCGCGCTCCACCTCTGGGACAACCTCAGCGCCTTCGCCGGCGCGCAGGCCTGGGAACAGGCGGTCACCGGCGCGCGCCACCCGCTGCATCAGCTGCTGCTGGCGGTGGTGGTCCTCCTGCCGCTCCTCCTGCACACCGTCTGGGGCATCGCCCGGCTCGCCTCGTTCCGACCGAACAACGTGCGCTACGGGAACTACGACAACCTCAAGTACCTGCTCCAGCGGCTGAGCGCGATCGGGCTGCTCGGCTTCATCGGCGCACACCTCTGGCTCGCCTGGGCGCGCCCCCGGTTCGTGGAAGGACGGCCCGAGCCGTTCGCCGACATCTCGCGCGAGATGGCGCACCACACCCCGACGCTGGTGGTCTACATCCTGGGGGTCCTGGCGGTGAGCTACCACCTGGCCAACGGCCTCCAGGCGTTCGCCATGGGTCAGGGGCTGGTGGCCAGCGCGGGCGCGCTGCGGCGCCTGGAGTGGGTGGTGTACCTGACCTTCGCAATCCTCCTGGCGATGGGATGGGGCGGCGTGTTCGCCCTCTGGCGCGCCGGCTGATCTGTGAGGGCGCCGGGGCGCGGGCTCGGTTACCGTGGGCCGGAACGTGGACCGCGCGCCCCTGACCATCGGCTTCCTGATGGACCCGCTCGAGCAGGTGCTGGTCCACCACGACACCACGTTCGCCCTGATGCGCTCGGCGCAGGAACGCGGTCACCGGCTCCTCAGCTTCGGTCAGGAGGCGCTGTTTCACTCGGATGGCGAGGTCCACGCCCGGGTTCGCGAGGTGCAGGTGTTCGATCGGCAGGGACACCACTTCCGGATCGTCGCCGAGCAGCAGCTCCCGCTGAGCACGCTGGACGTGCTGTGGATGCGCAAGGACCCGCCGGTGGACCTGGCCTTCCTTCACGCCACCCAGCTGGTGGAGGCGACCGGCGGCCCGGGCCCGGTGTACGTGAACTCGCCCGCCGGCCTGCGCACCGCGAACGAGAAGCTCTGGGCCCTCCACTTTCCCGATCTCACCCCGGCGACGCTGGTCAGCCGCGACCTCGAGCAGCTCCGGGCATTCATCGAGGACGCGCCGGACGGCGCCATCGTCAAGCCGGTGGACGGGCACGGGGGTGAGGGGGTGGTGCTGCTCCGGCGAGGCGATCGCAACGTGCCCTCGGTGCTCGAGCTCCTCACCGCGCGCGGCCGGGATTGGGCGGTGGCCCAGGCGTACGTCCCCGAGGCGCGGGAGGGAGACAAGCGGATCCTGCTGCTCGACGGCGAGCCGCTCGGCGGTGTCCTGCGAGTTCCACTCGAGACCGAGAACCGGGCCAACATGGCCGTCGGGGGTCGACCGGTGAAGACCGAGCTCACCCCGCGCGACCGGGAGATCTGCGCCCGGCTCGCTCCGTTCCTCCGCCGCGAGGGCCTGGTGTTCGTCGGCATCGACGTCATCGGCGACTTCCTCATCGAGGTGAACGTCACCAGCC
>DASROG010000618.1:0-4423 GCA_035646995.1 Myxococcaceae bacterium | reverse complement strand
TTCTCGTAGTGGTCGACGACCTTGTCGCTATAGGCCATGGGTGCTTCCTTTAATGAGCCGTCCAGGCGATGGACTTGAGGTCCACGCCCTCGCGGGCCATCTCGTACAACGGGCTCATCTCGCGCAGCTTCTTGACCTTGTCCACCACCAACCGCGCCACCAGGTCAACCTGGGCCTCGGTGTTGAAGCGGCCGAGCCCGAAGCGGATGGAGGAGTGCGCCATGTCCTCCTCGACTCCCAGGGCTCTCAGCACGTACGACGGCTCGAGCGAGGCGGAGGTGCAGGCCGACCCGGAGCTCACCGCCACGTCCTTGATCGCCATCATCAGGGCCTCGCCCTCGACGTAGGCGAAGGAGACGTTCAGGTTCCCCGGCAGCCTGTGCTCGAGCGAGCCGTTGAGGATCACCATATCCAGCTCCGACATGAGCTTGCTCCGGAGCCGCTCCCGAAGGGCCAGGACGCGGGCCGACTCGGCCGCCATCTCCGCCTTGGCGATCTCCGCCGCCTTTCCGAATCCCACGATGCCTGCGACGTTGAGCGTGCCGGAGCGCATGCCGCGCTCGTGGCCGCCACCGTCGATGATCGGGGCGATGCGGACCCGCGGCTTGCGCCGGACGTAGAGCGCGCCGATGCCCTTGGGACCGTAGAGCTTGTGCGCGGTCACCGAGGCCAGGTCGATCTTCATCGACTCGACGTCGAACGGGACCTTCCCCACGCCCTGCACGGCGTCGGAGTGGAAGAGCACGCCGCGGGAGCGACAGAGCTTGCCGATCTCCGCGAGCGGCTGGACGGTTCCGATCTCGTTGTTGGCCAGCATCACCGAGACCAGGATGGTCCGGTCGGTGATGGTGGCGGCGAGCTTCTCCAGGCTGAGCCGCCCGTCCCTCTCCACGTCGAGGTAGGTGACCCGGGCACCGGTCTGGACCACGCCGTTCCACCGCTGGAGCACCGGGTCCTGGTCCAGCTTGTACTGGGCCGCGAGCGCGTCCACGTCCTCGGGCCTCACCTCGCCACCGGTCAGCTCCATCAGTCGGAGCAGCTTCATCTCCTCCAGCCGCTCCTGGCGCATGCGCTCCAGGCGCTTGCCCGAATCCAGGATGGCCTTGTGCTCGGTCTTCAGCGTGATGATGTGGTCGCCCTTGGAGCGGTAGAATTCGGCGACACCCTTCAGCGCCAGGTTGTCCGATTCGGTCGCACCGCTGGTGAAGACGATCTCGTTGGCCTGCGCGCCGATGAGGGCCGCCACCTGGGCACGGGCCTGCTCAACCGCCGCCTCGGCCCGCCAGCCGAACGCATGGTTGCGAGAAGCAGCGTTCCCGAAGTCCTCCCGCAAGTAGGGGAGCATTGCCTCGAGCACGCGCGGGTCGAGCGCGGTCGTGGCATGGTTATCCATGTAGATGGGAAGGCTCATTTGGGCGAACGGTCCGTGTGCCTACATTGGCCTACCAATGTGGACTGGTTAGGTCGATTATAACGACAGGGGTCCTGACATCAAGGCGGAAGCCCGCGGCGCCCGTGGGCGTTTCCTGCTCGAACCCCGGAGCAATTCTCCCTTGTTGAAGACGACGACATCGCTGCGTGCAGTCTCGGTCCTCGGCCTAGCAGCCGTGGCTGCGCTCGGCCTCGCGCTCATTCCGGCCGCCCTGCCCACCGGGCCCTCGGCCAACCTCGACGCCGCGGGGGCGCTCGGAGCGGGCCGGCTCGGTGCCGGCGCCCTGCTGGTCTTCCTCGGCGGGCTCCTCACCGCGCTCACCCCCTGCGTGTACCCCCTGATCCCCATCACCGTGGGCGTCTTCGGTGCCAGGCCCGGCGTGGGTCGCGGAAAGGCCGTGCTCCTCACCTCGAGCTACGTCGTGGGGATGGGCGTGGTCTTCGCCGCCCTTGGCATCGCCGCCGCCCGCACCGGCGCCGCCTTCGGGACGGTTCTCGGTCACCCGGCAGTGGCCATCGGCCTGGCGGTGTTCCTCCTCGTCCTCGCCGCCAGCATGTTCGGCGCCTTCGAGCTGGCGCTGCCCCAGAGCCTCGCCCTGCGGCTGAACTCCGTCGGGGGCTCGGGCATCGCCGGCGCGTTCCTGATGGGGAGCGTGGCCGGCTTCCTCGCCGCGCCCTGCACCGGCCCGGTGCTCACGGGGCTGCTCACCTACGTCGCCACCAGCGGGAGCACGGCGCTGGGAGCGGGGCTGCTGTTCGTCTACGCGCTCGGCATCGGAGTGCCGTTCTTCCTCATCGGCGTGTTCGCGGTGCGTCTGCCGAAGAGCGGGGCGTGGATGGACTGGGTGAAGAGCGCGCTCGGCATCCTCCTCGTGGCCCTCGCCGCAACCTACGTCCGTGACGCGTTCCCCGCGCTTCGGGCTGCCGCCGCGTCCGCCGCCCGGGCCTGGGGTCCCACCGGCGGGGTGTGGCTCGCCGCGGGGCTGGCCGCGGCAGGCGTGCTCCTGGGCGCCATCCATCGGAAGTTCGGCGCCGGACCGGGCCAGGCGGTGCTCAAGGGCGCCGGGGTGGCGCTGGTCACGGGGGCGGTGCTGCTCCGGCTCTCGGCCCTCAACGTCGGGGTGGAGAGCACGGGTCTGGTCTGGAACCTCCGCTACGCCGGTGAGGGCACGAAGCCCGAGCCGGTGGACGCCGCGCTGGCCCGCGCCCGGGCAGAGGGCAAGCCGGTGATGATCGACTTCTTCGCCGAGTGGTGCGCGGCCTGCAAGGAGCTGGACCGCGAGACCTACGTCGCCCCGGCGGTGGTGGCGGAGGCAGAGCGCTTCGTCCGCATCAAGGTGGATGGCACCAACGCCCAGGACCCGGTGGATGCGCTGTACCAGCGGTTCGGGGTCAACGGGCTTCCCACGGTCGCCTTCGTCTCCTCCGAGGGAAAGGTCCTGCAGGACCCCCGGGTGACCGGTTTCCTCGGACCGGAGAAGTTCACCGAGACGCTCCGCCAGGTGCGCTGAGCCGGGGCCTCCAGCCCCGGTCGACGGCGCATCGACCGCGGGGCGCGTCTTTCGCCGAGCCCCACCGCTCGCTTCCCGAGGGAGGAGGCGGGCGCATAGACTCCCGCCGCGAGGGACGGCGTCGGCACACCGGCTGTCCTCGGGCGGGGGTCGAGCGCGGATGGCCGTCTCGCAGGAGAGGACAGTCACCCCGGTCCAGGTTCCGGCCGGTCCTCGGGGAACCACTGCCGAGCCGCGCCGCGTCCTGGTGGTGGAGCCCCAGGCGTCCACCCGCGGGCTCCTCCAGTTCGGGCTGGTGCGTGCCGGCTTCCAGGTGACGTCGGTCCGGAGCGCCGAGGAGGCCGAGCGCGTGCTCGGTCAGGGTCCGGTGCCGTCGCTGGTCGTCAGCGAGACGAAGCTCCCGGGGCTCGACGGGGTGACCCTCTGTGCCCGGCTCCGGCGCTCGGCGCTGGCCGAGGTCCCGGTCCTGCTCCTCACCGCCCAGCCGTCCGACGCGGCCATCGCGCAGGCGCTGTCGGCGGGCGCCCACGATGTGCTCGCCAAGCCGCTCTTCGTGGGCGACCTCGTCTCCCTCGCGCGGCTCGAGTCGTCTCGCGCACCGGGCAGCCTCACCCTGGTCGCCTCCACCCGGGAGGTCCCCGTCGCGGCCGCCCTCCGGGCGCTGCTGGCGGGCACCCGGAGCGGCAGGCTGGTGCTGGGGGCCACCGCCGAGCTGCTCTTCCGCGCCGGCCGGGTGCTCTCCGCGCAGGTGCGCAGCATCCAGGGCGAGCGCGCCTTCCGCCGGATGCTCTTCCTCGGCGAAGGCGCGTACGCCGTTCACCTGGGACCGGTCCGAGCCGCCGCCGATCTGGCGGTGGACCTCCGGTCGCTCTGCGGACCCTGGGCCCGCGCGCTCGCCACCTGGCGCGCGTTGACCCGGGTGAGCATCCCGCTCGAGGCAGTGCTCTGCCCCGACCTGAGAGCGCTGCTGGCGCAGATCTCCCAGCTTCCGGAGGAGGTCGAGCCAGTGGTGCGGCTCTTCGACGGCGAGCGCACCGTGCGGGCGGTGGTGCTGGAGTCCTCTCTCCCGGAAGAGGTGGTCCTCCAGGTCACCAACCGTCTCTATGCTTCCGGAGCGCTGCTCCCGGCGCGGGTGGCACGAGCGCGGGGGCTCGAGCCCGTGCCCGGCCGCGTGCGCAGCGGATGGGATGATCCGCTGCCGCGGGTCTCGACCCCGCCCGTGCCCTGGTCCACCGGCCAGACCCCGGCCCCGGGCAACGCTCTCGCGCCCACGGTTGCCGAGGCGGTGGTGCCGGCTGCCCTCGGCGGAGCTCGGGCCGACCTCCCGGGCGTGAGCGGCTGGGACAGCGGAGCCGGCGTGGGCGAGATGGAGCGGGCGCTCCGCTCGGTCCCGCTCGGGCTCGAGCCGCTGGCTCCACCGGTGCCACGGACCTCGACCCCGCCCGCGGTGCACGCGGCGACGCGACCCCCGCCTCGAGCGC
>DASROG010000617.1:0-12414 GCA_035646995.1 Myxococcaceae bacterium | reverse complement strand
GTTCGGGACCCCGCGGACCTCCAGCGCCCCGTCCGTTCCCGCGGCGCCCACGCCCCGGTTTCCCGACGCTGCCTCGACGCCGCCGAGCAGTCCCTCCGCTCCGGCAGGGCCCGCACGCGCCACTCGGCAGCCCGAGGCCGGCCCACCGACCGCGGCCGGTGCGCCCGCTCCGAGCTCCCCGACTCGGTCCGCCGAGATCCCGCGAACCTCCAGCGGCCCGGCCATCCCCGCCGCGGCAGCGCCTCGCTTCGCGGACACGGCGCCACGCACGCCAGGCGCCTCATCGATGCCGGCACCGCCCGCGGCCCCGCTCGCCGGCAGCGCCCCGAGAACCTCCAGCAGCCCGGCCGCTCCTGGGGGGCGCATGCCCGAGGCCCCACCGAAAGTGGGCAGCGCGTCCGTTCCGACCTCCCCGGCGACCTCGTCCGCCGAGCCGATCCCACGAACCTCCAGCGGCCCGGCCGTCCCCGCGCCGTCCGCTCCCGTGCTGCGCCCCGCGGCTCCGCCGACACCGCCGGCCTCGTCCGCCGAGCCGATCCCACGAACCCCCAGCGGCCCGGCCGTCCCAGCGTCGTCCGCTCCCGTGCTGCGCCCCGCGGCTCCGCCGGCACCACCGGCCTCCGAGCGATTCCCGACGAGTGCTCCGCCGGCTCCAGCGGCTCCGGCACCACGCGCTGCATCCTCCGCGACGGCTGCTTCCCCGAGCATGGCCGAGCTGATGGGCGTGGTCCCACGGGCCGAGCCGGCTCCGGACCCCGCGCCATCCTCTCCCGTCGCGCCGCCGCGGCCCACTGTCCCGGCCGCCACCATGGCCGAGCTGATGGGCCCCCGGGGCACCGCTCCGACCTCGGACCAGACGCCGCACCGCGAGCCGCGTGCGGAGAAGTCCGAGCCGGTCATCTCCGCGCCCTGGACTGGCGGAACCGCCGCCGACGGAGTCATCGAGGTCCGCGCCCGCCCCGCCGCGCTCTGGCAGCGGATCACCGCGTTCCTCGTCGATGGCGCGCTGGTCGGCGGCGTGCTCGCCCTCTACGTCGGCCTCGCTGCCGCGCTGATCACTCCCCGAGGAGTCTCCTCGAGCCAGCTGACGGGCATCGACGGGGTCATGGCCCGCGTGCACCAGCTGAACGCGGTGCTCGCCCCGTGCGTCGCGCTGGCCCTGGTGCTCGGGCTCGTCTACGCCGCCGCCTTCGCCCTGCTGTGGAACGGTCGCACCCCGGGCCGCCGTCTCCTCGGCATCCGGCTCGTGGACCGGACCGGACTCGCACCCACCCCCGGCCGGGCGATCACCCGCGCCGCCCTGGCGGTGGTGTCGTTCATCCCCTTCCTCGCCGGCTTCTGGCTCGCCCTCTTCGACCGGCGCGGGCAGACGCTCCACGACAAGCTGACCCAGACCTTCGTCGTCCGTCCAGGCTGACCCGTCGCGCCCTAGAATGGCGCCCGGCGAATGATCGAACGGCTGGAAGAGCTCCTCGTGGCCCGCGGGCTGTTGAGCCAGGAACGGGCCGACGACGCCCTGCGCTCGCAGGCGCTGGTCGGCGGCGCGATGGACACGCTGCTCCTCGAGATGGGCGCGCTCCGCGAGCAGGACCTGGTCACCGCCCTCGGCGAGGTGAGCGGGCTGCAGCCCATCTACCTCGCGGACTACGTGCCGAACCCGGCGATGGCCTCGGCCCTGCCACGCGAGGACGCCGAGCGGCTCAACATCGCCCCGCTCTCGGTCGAGGATGAGATGCTGCACGTCGCGGTCGCCTTCCCGGTCCCGATGCGAGGGCTCGAGGTGCTGGTCCGGAAGCTCGGGCGCTCGGTGGCACCGTGGGTGTCCACCGACGTGAGGGTCCGCGCCTGGCGCTCGCAGATCTATGGAGGTCCGTTGCCGGCCCGCGACGCCGCGCTGCTCGGAACCCTGGGCCCCACGCTCGAGGAGCGCCTGGCGACGGAGATGGCGGAACAGGCAGCGAAGGCGGTGGTGGGGGAGCCCGTCCCGCTGGTGAATCCTCGGCCCGAGGCCCAGCCACCGCCCGGCTCCCCCGAGACCCTTCCCGCCGCGGCGGAGTCGGCGAGCTCGCTCCTGGAGGCGCTCGAGGCCGGGGTCGCCGCGGCAGAACCCGAGCTCCCCTCCTGGCAACCCGAATCCCCCCGGGCGCGGACCCAGCGCCGCGCCCGTGATGCGGCGAAGGAGGATGCCCGGGGGCGAGAGTCGGTCGTCGACTGGACGCTGACCGAGGCCCGCACCGCGCTCAGGGCCGTCGCCGGAGATCGCGAGGGGTTGAAGGACGTGGTCCTCCGCTATGCGCGCCGGACCTTCGACTTCGTCGCCGCGTTCGCGGTGGTGCGCGGGGCGGCGATGGGCTGGGACGCGCAGGGCGAGCGCGCGGAGGAGGTGTCGATCCAGCAGGTCTCCTTCCCGCTCGACGCACCTTCGGTGTTCCGCACCGCCACCCTCGCTCACTCCTGCTATGCCGGACCGGTGCCGGGCGACGCGCTGACCCGGCAGGTGCTCGGCTCGCTCGGGCGTTCTCCCCGCTCGGTGTTCGTCTTCCCGGTCGAGGTGCGCGGTCGGCTGGTGGCGATCCTCTACGGCGATCGGGGCGAGCGCGCCGTCAGCCAGCGGCGTCTCTCGGAGCTGATCCTCTTTTGCCAGGACCTCGGCCAGGCCTTCGCCGAGCTGATCGTGCTCCGGAAGCAGCGGCGGTTCTCCGAGGACGATCGCCCGGCCGAGCCCACCGGCGTGCTCGGGCTCGACGGCGCCGTCCGGAGGACGCCCGAGACGCTCGATCGTGCCCCGCCGCCAGCGGCGCTCGGAGATCTCGGGCCAGTGCTCGAGCGGCTGGTGGGGAGCGATGCCGCGGCTCGGGCGGCGGCCATCTCCGAGCTCACCCGTGCGCCCGAGTCCGCGGCGCGGGCGCTGTCGGCGCAGTTCCCGGGCCCGAGCGCCTGGAGCCGTGTCTCGGTGCAGGAGCTCCCCGCGCCCGACGAGCTGGGTCCGGTCCCGGCCGGGCTGGCGCGTCTGGGCGCGGCGGGTGCCCGCGCACTGGTCCGGTTTCTCGACGCGCCGGAGGCGGATGTTCGCTATGTCGCGCTCCTCACCGCCGGGAGCCTGGCCCACCCCGAGCTGGTGCCCGGAGTGCTGCGCGGCCTCTTCGATCCCGAGCCGGACGTCTCGTCCGCGGCGCGCGCGGCGGCCACCGCGCTGCGGCGCCTGCCTCGCTTCCAGGCCGCGCTCCCCGATCTCCGCCAGGAGCTGGTGGCGAAGGAGCCCGAGCGGCGGGTGCTCGCTGCCCGTGCGCTGGGCATGCTCCACGACCGCGCGTCGGTGGAGGGGCTCATCGGTCTGACCGCGAGCGACGACGCGCCGTCGGCTCAGGCCGCGGCCGAGGCGCTGATCGAGATCACCCGCGCCTCGTTCGGAACCAGCGCCCACGCCTGGATGGCCTGGTGGGCGGAGAACAAGGCGCGGCGGAGGGTGCAGTGGCTCCTGGCGGCGCTGCGCAACCCCGAGCCGTGGCTCCGCTCGGTGGCCGTGGAGGAACTGGCCGGCGCGCTGGGGGACACGCTGGGATACTCACCCGACGCGCTCGAGCCGGAGCGGGCCAGGGCGATCGCGCGCTGGGAAGAGGCGCTCCTCGACCCTCGGCTGCGCACCATCGACAGCTGAGCGCAGTGCCCCACTAGAACCTGCCCACCAGCCCGAAGCTGGCGCCCGCCGGCCCGACCGCGAGGGCCGGCAGCAGCGTGGGGGCCGAGGCCGCGGGCGAAGGCGGCTGGTCCGACGATGACAGCTCGTAGCCGATGACCGCTCCGGCGATCGGGAGCAGCAGGGTGAGCGCGTAGGTCGCCTTGGCGGCCGAGCTGTCGCTCCCCGAGCGGATGAGGCCGTAGATGCCGTACCCCACGCCCAGTCCCGCCAGGCTGCTCAGCCAGCTGATGATGAAGCTTCCCTGGTGCCCGAGCAGCTTGCCGGTGAGCGACACGCCGATCGGCGCTCCCACCGACACGCCGACGGCCGCGCCCACCTGGGCTGCCGAGCGGCGAGCGGCGTCGTCCCCCTGGGTGTTCAACGTGGCGTAGATGACCCAGGCGGAGGCGCCGCCGAGGATGAGCCCTCCGACGATGCCTCCGCCGGTCTCGGCGCCGACTCTCAGCAGTGGGGGAATTGGCTCGGTGGCGGCGGCCGGCGCGGGCTCGGCCCGGGCGGCCAGCGACACGAGAAGGGCGAGGGCTGCGAGGCGAGCGCAGGTCGGCAGGGGCACCGGGCAAGGTCCGTCGGGGGTCCGGTCCGGCCGGGTCACCGGGGCTCCGACGAGCGGCGGAGCATCCTGGCACACGTGCTAAAGCCCGTGCCACCATGGCTTCCCCTCCCGACGCAGACCCGCTCCGGGCCCGGCTCCACGCCCTCGAGCGGCAGGCCGAGCTCGGCGGCGGTCCCGAGCGCATCGCCAAGCAGCACGAGGCGGGCAAGCTCACCGCTCGCGAGCGGCTGGATCTCCTTCTGGACCCCGGCACCTTCGCCGAGCTGGACAAGTTCGTGATGCACCGGAGCGCCGAGTTCGGGATGGGGGACAAGCGCATCCCGGGAGACGGGGTGGTGACCGGCTACGGGCGCATCGACGGGCGCCAGGTGTTCGTCTTCGCTCAGGACTTCACGGTGTTCGGCGGCTCGCTGTCCGGAGCCTACGCCCAGAAGATCTGCAAGGTGATGGACCTGGCCACCCGGGTGGGCGCACCGATCATCGGGCTGAACGACTCGGGAGGGGCGCGGATCCAGGAGGGGGTGGAGAGCCTGGCCGGGTATGCGGACATCTTCCTTCGCAACACCCTCGCCTCGGGCGTGGTGCCGCAGATCTCGCTCATCCTCGGCCCCTGCGCAGGAGGGGCGGTGTACTCGCCGGCCATCACCGACTTCATCGTGATGACCAAGGACACCAGCTACATGTTCATCACCGGTCCCGAGGTCATCAAGACGGTGACCCACGAGGAGGTGACCAAGGAGGACCTCGGCGGCGCGATGGCGCACAACCAGAAATCGGGCGTGGCGCACTTCGCGGCGGAGAACGAGCAGTCCAGCATCCTCCTCACCCGCGAGCTCCTCTCGTACCTTCCCTCCAACAACGCGGAGGATCCGCCGGTCATCCCCAGCGAGGACGACCCCTTCCGCGTGGAGGAATCCCTCCGGACGCTCGTGCCGCCGAATCCGAACAAGCCCTACGACATCAAGGAGGTGGTGCGGGCCGTGGTGGATCAGCACCACTTCTTCGAGGTGCACGAGCACTACGCCCGGAACATCGCGGTGGGGTTCGCCCGGCTCAACGGACGCCCGGTGGGCATCGTGGCCAATCAGCCGGCGATCCTGGCGGGGGTGCTGGACATCTCGGCCAGCGTGAAGGCGGCCCGCTTCGTCCGGTTCTGCGATTGCTTCAACCTGCCGCTGGTCACGTTCGTCGACGTTCCGGGATTCCTCCCGGGCACCGCTCAGGAGTGGGGCGGCATCATCACCCACGGCGCCAAGCTGCTCTATGCGTTCGCCGAGGCGACGGTGCCCAAGGTGACGGTCATCACCCGCAAGGCGTACGGCGGCGCGTACGACGTCATGGCCAGCAAGCACATCCGCGCGGACGTGAACTACGCCTGGCCCACGGCGGAGATCGCGGTGATGGGCCCCGAGGGCGCGGTGAACATCATCTTCCGCAACGAGCTGGCGAAGGCGACGGACACGACCGCCGAGCGGGCGCGGCTGGTCTCGGAATACCGGGAGAAGTTCGCAAATCCCTTCAAGGCCGCAGAGCTGGGGTACGTCGACGAGGTGATCCGCCCCGAGCAAACCCGGGAAAAGCTGGTCCGCGCGCTGGAGATGCTGAAGGACAAGCGGCAGGAGAACCCGGCGCGCAAGCACGGGAACATCCCGCTCTAGGATCACTGCAGGGGAGTTGCAGCGGACAGCGAGCGAGACGCGGATTCACGGTGCACCTCCAGCTCGCGCCCGACCATCCGTGCAGGTGTGACATCGTCACACGATGTCTCCGGAGACCCACCGCAGTCGACATGGTGATCGACGGGTGCCAGGCGCCCCGCGGGTCACAGAGGACTTGCGGGCTGTGCGTATTCGTGTGTCTCATGACGGATCTGCAGGCCGGTCTCGCCAGGGGGCCCACATGGAACGCACCGCGAAGGTTGCGATGGCCGTGTTGTTCGGGACGCTGGTCGTCGGCTGTGGACAGGGGCCGGGAGTCACGACCGAATTCACGGACCGCCAGATCTTCGAGGGCGCGATCTTCGGCGCCGGCCCGGTCGCCGACTTGCTTCCCGAGGCACGTGCGCAGCTGCGCCCCGAGCTCTACGCACGCAGCGCCGAGGAGCTGGGCGCGATGGCCGAGGCTCGGTCGGCGACGATCGATGCGATCGAGCGGGATCACCCCGGCCTTCTGGCCGACTTCGCTCGAGCCGCGCGTAGTGGTGATCCAGCGCAGGTCCAGAAGGTGCTCGCACGGGCGATCTCCGCCATGTCCGAGACCGCGGCGAACCACACGTCGGCGAAGCCTCAAAACATCCCCATCGACTCCGCCAAGCCTCAGAACATCCCCATCGATCGCCGCGGGCAGAACATCCCCATCGACTCCGCCAAGCCTCAAAACATCCCCATCGATCGCCGCGGGCAGAACATCCCCGTCGGGATCGGTTCCCTTCCTCCCGCGTGGGAACTCCTGAACAGCAGGCTGTTCTCGGAGCAGCTCTCCGCCTCCGTGGCGATGACCTTCGGTCCTCGCACTGTCGAGCGCTGAGATGCGCCCGCGGCAGGCGGCGAGACTCCTGGCTGGAGTCGTCGTCTTCCTGGCCTGCATCACCTGGCTCGACTCACCGCTGCGATCGGGCCCGGCCCGCCGCCTGCAGATGCTCGGGATCGCCCCACAGGCCTGGGGCTTCTTCGCCTCACCGCGCGAGGCGCGCCCCGAGGTCTATCGCCTCAGGAATGGAGCCTGGGAGCGGGCCGACACGCCACTCGGGTCGGCGGCAAACCTCTTCGGCCTGCGAAAGGCGATCGTCAGCCACGGCCCCGAATTCCGAACCCTCGAATCGGAGGTCGAAGTGCGGTGGAGCACCGCGGATCTCGCCGAGGATCAGCTCCCCACGATCGCGGACGATCCGGTCGAGGTGAGCAATCTGGCCCGCGAGCCCCGGCTCTGCGGTGAGGTGCTGCTCGTCGAACGACCCCCGCTTCCCTGGGCCTGGGCGCACGCGGGGGGGAGGTCGGCTCTCCCCACGCGGTATGCGCGGCTGACCGTCCGGTGCTGACCCGATCCGACAGACCCTGGACGAACGTCTATGGCCTTGCGCGTTCCCTGCTCGCGCTGGCCACGCTGCTCACTCTCGTCTCCGACTCCGGCGAGCGGCTGTTTCACCCCCTGACCGTCGACGACCCGGGGATCTTCGACCGGAGCGCGATCGCCGGAGCCAGCCTGTTCTTTCTCGCTCGTGACCACCTCGGGGTAGCCAAGCTGGTCGCCATCATCGTGCTCCTGCTGGTCATTTCGGGCTGGCGGCCGCGTCTCACCGCTCTCCCCCACTGGTGGATCTCGTACAGCTTCGCGGCGTCGGCCTCGATGATCGACGGAGGCGACCAGGTTGCGGCGACCCTCACTCTGTTGCTCCTGCCGGTCGCTTTGACCGACTCCCGGCGTTCGCACTGGACCGGGATCGGCACCGGAGGAACCGCGGCCTCGATCGCCGCGCAGACCGGTCTGGTGCTCGTCCGGGTCCAGATGGCCGTGGTGTATCTCTTCGCCGCAGTGCTGAAGTTCCCCAGCGAGGAGTGGGCCAACGGGACCGCGCTCTATTACTGGTGGCAGAACCCCATCTTCGGCTCCCCGGGATTCCTGCGGCCGCTGATGGCGTGGATCGGCAGGAGCCTGCTCGTGGTCCCGCTTACCTGGGGCGTTCTTCTCCTCGAGCTGGCCCTCGCCGGCGCGCTCGTCGCTCCCCTCAGATTCCGGGCGCGTCTCCTGCCACTGGCCCTCCTGTTCCACGCCGGCATCGCGGTCATCCACGGGATGCCGACCTTCGCGCTCGCCATGGTCGCCGGGCTGGTGCTGTATCTCCGTCCGACCTGGCAGTCGTTCCCGCTCCCCGCACCCTTCCGCCGGCCGGTCCCGCGGAGGGCCGAGCCGGTTGCGCAGCCTTCGATCGCGCGGTGACCTGACGTTCCGATCGTAGGATGCGGGACAGTGCATCCCGAGCAGCCACCCCCCCAGCGGTCGGACGGTCCCGAGCGCCACGCGTGGATGCTCGAGAAGCTCCGCGCCGCGGTCGGCCGCGCCTGCTCGTCCGACCTGGCCGCACACCGGGAGGATCTGGTCCAGGCTGCCCTGCTCCGGGTGCTCGAGCACGAGCGACTGGGTGAGCAGAATCAAGTCCGCACCGCGTCTTACCTGTTGGCGGGTCGCGTTCAGCGTCATCGCCGACGAACGACGCCGGCGCAGGGCGGAAGAGCTGCGGTCGCGGAGGTCCATGGTGGACGAGGAATCTGGACAGCACGGTGCCACGCCGCTCCCCGAGCTGGGCGTCGGCATCCGGGACTGTCTGGGTGGCCTGGCCGACCCCCGACGGATGGCAGTCGTGCTGCATCTGGAGGGCTTCCGGGCCGACGAGGCCTCTCGGGTTCTGCACTGGGACGTGAAGCGCGTGCAGAACCTCACCTACCGCGGGCTCGCCGATCTGCGGCGGTGCCTCGAGCTGAAGGGGCTCGTGCCGTGAGCGACCGCGAGCTCGAGGCACTGCGGGCCGCCTGGGCGGCACGGTCGCCCACCTCGCCGGGACCGGACTGCCCTCCGGCCGCGGCGATCTGGGAGGCGGTTGCCGGGGCGCGTCCGGAGAACGAGGTGCGGACGATGCTCGCCCACAGCATCCAGTGCCCGGACTGCTCGGCGCTGTGGAGGCTCGCTCGCGAGCTGCACGCCTCGTCGCGCGACGTGGCCCCGGCCACCGGAGGGGAGGTCGTTCCGCTACAGCGGAGGCGCGTGGCCCGCTGGGTCGCCTTGGGGGGAACGCTGGCCGCGGCAGCTGCGCTGGCGCTGGTGCTCATCCCCCGAGGCACCGGCCGCGCTCCCGAGCCGGTGGTGCGCGGTACGCAAGGCACGACGCTCCGTGCCGACCCGGCGACGAGCACGTTGGAGCGCCACCACCCGGTCCTGCGCTGGAGCGGCGCGCCCGAGGGCAGCCGCTACACCGTCGTGGTCTCCACCCGAGACCTGACGATGCTTTACAGGCAGAGCGGAGTGGTGGCGACCGAGCTGAAGCTGCCGCCGGACGCGCTTGCCCCAGTCCCCGCGGGCGGGGAGATCGTCTGGCGCGTCGAGGCGATCGCCCCCGGCGGAGGCCGGACCTCCTCGGAGGCGTTCGTCAGCCGCGTACAGTAGCCCCTGGTGGGGCGCCTCCCCGTCCTCGTGCTCACCGGCCTCGCGGTCGGCGAGGTCCACGCGGCCCCGCGCTCTGCCGCCGAGTGCGAGGCGATGGTCCGGGCGGCGCCGCGCACCTTGGCGTCGTACCGGTGCGACCGCCGGTCACTTCACGGCGTGGTCCGGCCGTTCCATGCGGCCCGCCGCCGGTCCTGTTCCGCCTTCCGGGCGCGAGCGTCGGACTCCTGTCGCGGGAGCTCGGCGAGCCGCGTGCGGTGCATGGAGATCGCCAGCTCGAGCAGGCCACGATCGCGCTCGGGGAGCTCGGAGCCGTGCTCGGTCAACACCCGCTGCGCGAACTCGATGGCGTCCTCGGACACCTGGCGCCGGTGGTCGATCCAGGCGCGGATCTCGGCGTCGCTCGCTGTGCCCGACAGCACCTTCCCGTGGAGCTGGTTCCACCCGGCGGAATCGGCCTCCCGGCGCTCGATCACCTCGGGGTCGTCGGTGGGCGCCGAGTCGACCCAGTAGCGGTTGCCCGGGATCTCCACGCGCAGCCGATCGAGGTCCACCGGGTAGCCCTCGTCGATCATCGCCACGGGGGCGGGTGAGGCGATGAAAGCGACGGGTGTCTGCGGAGCGGGTGCGCTCTGCGACGTCGGACGGGCGAGCGCGGGCGGCGGAGCATGCACAGGGAGCGCAGTGGCCACGGACGAGGCGGCCACGGACGAGGGGGGCACGCGCTCGCTGCCCGACGTCCGGTGCCAGGCGACGAGTGTCCCCCCGGTGAGAAGGAGCAGCACGAGCACTGGCAGCCAGCGAAACCGCACCGGCCGGAGTATGGCGGCGCGGCGCCGGGGCCGGAACTCCGGGTGATTGAGCGAGCAAGAGAGCAGCCAAGCTCGAAAGGATGAGGACTCGCAGGCGGCTCGCGCTCCCGATGATGACGCTCGCGGCGGCACGTGCCGGCGTCGACGAGCAGGATCCGGCCCGGCCCTCGTCGCCGACCGGCTGGCCCCGGGGGGGCCGCGACGGCGCCCGCTGAGCCACGCACTGCGTTACGACCCCGGGTCAATCCCGGAGGATGTGACGGGACGACGACACGCGTCACAGCGCGATTCGACGGCTTTCGCCTTGCGCAGCCCGGGGAGCCGCCGGACGCTCGGGCGGACGCGGTGCTGCCGCGCTCGAGCAGGGGGAGCACATGACTCGGTCGATCACCCGGGCGCTGCTGGCCATCGTCCTCGCCGTTCCTCTCTCGGCGCGCGCGGAGACCCTGCTCGAGACCATCATCAACGTCCTGGTCGACGGGGGGAACTCGTACGCCTGGGAGAGGGTGGAGATCCCGGGCACCTTCTGCGGCAACGGGTCGCAGTACAGGTTCTTCGTCCGGCGCACCGCCTCACCCGACCTCCTGTTCTTCTTCGAAGGCGGCGGTGCGTGCTGGGATTACGACACTTGCAGTGGGCGAGCAGGGGTGCTCGGCGCGGCGAACCCCAACGGCATCGCGGCAGACTACATGCAGCAGTTCACCGCGAAGTACGTCTCGCCGATCGTGAACGGCGCGGATCCCGGAATGCCCTTCCGCAGCCGGACCGATCTCATCACCAAGAACTGGAACATCGTCTACCTGCCTTACTGCACGGGAGACGTGCACGTGGGGAACCGCCAGTCGACGTATGCGGATCCCCGGGGTGTCGAGCCACCGCTGCAGTGGAACCACCACGGGTACCAGAACACGCTCGCCGCCATCGCCTGGGCCCACCAGGCGTTCCCCACCATCGACCGGCTGCTGGTCACCGGGTTCAGCGCCGGCGGGACCGCGACCTCGGCCGCGTACTGGTTCGTGCGGAACACGCTCCAGCCGCGGAGGTCGTACCTGCTGAACGACTCCGGCCCGGTCTACTCCACCGTCGGCGGCTGGGGCTGGTCACGCCCGCTCCACATTCAGATCACCGAGTCGTGGGGACTGATCCCGGTCTTCTCGCAGCTGCCCGGGTTCGACCCGGGAGACTTCGGGAGCATCAACGTGCTCATCGCGAACCAGTTCCCGGCGGACCGGCTCGCGTACACCGCTTACAGCCGCGACTACAACTACTCCCGGTTCTCCTACGAGCGCTTCTGGCCGTGGAAGGACAAGGGCGCCGTGCTCGGGATGTGGAAGATCGACGAGGACGCGCTGGTGGCCACGCTCCGCTCGGTGAGCAACTGGAGCTACTTCATTCCCTGGGAGCGGCAGATCAACGACAGCCACTGCAGCACCATCATCACCTTCATCGGCAGCCACGCCTGTCAGCGGATGGAGAAGAAGCACCACTGGTGGGAGTACCTCGAGTGGCCTCCCGGCGAGAGCTACAAGTGCTACAGCGACTTCGTGGGGATGGACCGCTTCCTCCAGCAGTTCATCGGACAGGACCGGCAGTTCCAGATCCAGGAGCCGCCCAACGGGTACAACGCCGAGGACCCGGGGATGAAGATCGTGGCGCCCCTGATCAACTCCGCCCTCGGCGGATGAGGTCGGCCTGACACGGGGCGTTCCTTCCCTGCAGCCAACGGTCGGCCGGCTGCAACCCCTGCACCCCCGCCTTGCCGCACCCCGCCGCTCGTGAGATTCCCCGGGGTGACGCGAGGTTCGCCATGCGCAAGGACTCCCCGCTGGTCGCCTGCTCCATCGCCGCGATGATTCTGCTCGTCGCGGGCGGCGCGCTGGTCCCGTCCTCGGCCTGGCGCGCGGCGGCGGTGGTCGCGCACCTCGCCCCCACGCTGGTCTCGACCGCCACCGGTCACGGTTCCACCGCGACGAGGGCGGCGGTGGTGGGCGTCCTCGCCGCGCCCGGGCTCCTTCAGGAGGCGCCCCCCGCGGCCAAGCCGCCCGAGCCTCAGGTCAAGGTGTGCCGGCGCGATCTCCCGCGCGCGTGCAACCGTCCCGTGGAGTGTCCGCGGCAGGCGCTCCGGCGGCTGCACCTGCTCTTCCCGATCGACGGCTGAGCCGCGCGTCCCGCTCCCGGGCCGGGCTCGTTCCGGA
>DASROG010000616.1:0-10390 GCA_035646995.1 Myxococcaceae bacterium | reverse complement strand
GCCACAGCCCATGCGCAGCCCCAGGAGCCGACGCAGACGGCGACGCCCGCCGTGCACGAGCGGACGCAGCCGGAGGCCCGGGCACAGCTGGCGCCGCCCGCCTTCCACGAGCGCCCGCAGCCGGATCCGCGCGACCGTGCTCAGCCGGCGCTGCGTCCGGAGCGTCAGGCCCTCCTCCGCGCCCGCATCAAGGACCTTCAGCTCCAGCTCTCGGGGACGCACCTCGAGCGGCTCATCCACCAGCTCCACGAGGAGCTCGGCGCCCGGGGCATCGACATCCGCCCGCAGTGCTACCTGAGCGACGAGTGGGGCTGCCCCTCTGGCATCCCGGTCATCGGCATCCCCTTCTACCTGGCCAACCCGGCGCTCCAGTCCATCGAGGGTGAGCTCGGCGGCGGGGTGGAGTCCGAGCGCGAGATCCTCATGTACCTCCGCCATGAGGCGGGGCACTGCTTCAACTACGCCTTCCGCCTGTACGAGACGCCCACCTGGCGGACGCTGTTCGGCGACTACCACCAGCCGTACAAGGAAGACTTCAGGCCGAAGCCGTTCTCCCGGGCCTACGTCACCCACATCCCCGGCTGGTACGCGCAGAAGCACCCCGACGAGGACTTCGCCGAGACCTTCGCGGTCTGGCTCACCCCGGGGCTCGACTGGCGCCAGCGGTACCGGAACTGGGGCGCCGCCCTGAAGAAGCTCCAGTACGTGGACGCCACCGCGGCCGAGCTTGGCCATCGCCCTCCCCAGGTCGCGCTGGACACGCACGACATCGACGCCGACCAGATGGAGGAGACGGTCGCCGACTACTACCGGCTGCGCGACCTGGCCGAGCGCGTCGACCTCGAGATCGGCGAGAAGCTCGACACCGAGCTGTTCCAGCTCTTCGAGCCGCCCGGCTCCTCTCCGGCCTCCGCGGCGCAGATGCTGCGTGACCAGCGGCAGACGCTCATCCAGGCGGCGACCCAGTACTCGGGTGTGAACCGCGCCGTCGTCCGGAGCGTGGTGGACCACCTGACCGATCGCACCGAGAACCTCAAACTCACCGCGTCGCCCGATCGAGCGAACGGTTACGTCGCGAATCTCGGTTCACTGGTCACCGCGCTCGCGATGAACGAGCTCTACACCGGCCGACTGTTCGACACCGAGTAGCCGAATCGCATCGAGCGGCGTAAACTTCCGCGAGGAATGCCGCTCCCCACGCTGAAGATCGCCATCCTCCACTACCAGCCCAAGGGCGATGAGGTGGATCCGGTGGTGACGCAGCTCACCGAAGCGCTGACCAGCCTCGGCCACCAGGTCACCACTGTGGCCGTGGACGACCGGGTGAGCGAGATCCTCCGGGACATCCAGCGGGCGAAGTGCGACCTGGTGTTCAACGTCTGCGAGACCTTCGCCTCGGATTACCGGATGGAGGTCAACGTCGCCGGGCTGATGGAGATGGGCCGGGTGAAGTACACCGGCTCGAGCACCGCCGGGCTCCTCCTCGCCCAGGACAAGGTGCTCACCAAGCAGCTCCTCGAGTTCCACGAGGTATCCACCCCGAACTTCGCGGTGTTCGAGAACGACACCTTCGAGACCAAGGGCATCCTCCGCTTCCCGCTCATCGTGAAGCCCGCCCGCTCGGACGCCTCGATCGGCATCGGCCGTCACTCGGTCGTGCAGAACTGGCAGGAGCTCACCGAGCGGGTCCGGGAGATCCGGGACGACCTCCAGGACGAGGCCCTGGTCGAGGAGTTCATCGACGGACGCGAGATCTACGTCGGCATCGTCGGCCCGTCGAGCAACCCCACCATCCTCCCCATCATCGAGATGGACTTCGGGAACTGGTCCCCGGCCGTCCCCATGGTGTCCGACCGCGAGGTGAAGTTCGCCCCGGAGACCGAAGGGAGCCCCCGGCTGGTCATCGCCAAGGACCTCTCCGACGAGCTCCGGGCCCGCATCCACCGGGCGGCGCGCCTGGCCTATCGGGCCCTGAAGCTCCGTGACTACGCCCGCATGGACTTCCGGATCGCCAAGACCGGCGAGCCCTACATGCTCGAGGCGAACCCCAATCCCTACCTGGAGAAGACCGGCGAGCTGGCGATGGCCGCCGCCGAGGCCGGGCTCGACTACGCGCAGCTCGTGTCGCGGATCCTCGAGTCCGCAGCGGTCCGATACCACTTGCACGTCCGCGAGGCGCCGGGCAAGCGTGCCCGGGCAGCGCAGTCGTAGCGGCCCCCGGTCAGGGCGGCGCGGGCCGCACCGGACTCTCCCACACCTCGTTGCGGACCTTGACCAGTCGCGCCAGGGCCTGCTTCCCGGGATAGCGCAGCTCGGCGCATGCCGCGCCCTGCTTCGAGACGAACCCGGCGGCCTGGCGACCCTGGAGGTCGAAGAGGACGACCGCGCAGTCCGGCTTGAGCGGGATGCCCGCCTGCTCCGAGCCTGGGGTGAAGAGGTCGATCCACTGTCCGCCGAGCCCGAGGCGGGCGGCGAGGTAGAGCGGGACCTCGAGGTCGGCGGGGATGGGCTCGCCGTCTTCGGTGACGAAGGTCCAGATCGGGCCGCCGGGATACGAGGGGATGTACATGAGCCCATCCGGCCGCCGATCGATGGTGACCCAGCCCGAGGGCCGAATGAGCGACGGCGTCGGTCCGAAGGCGCCGACCTTCTTGACGTCGTCACCGACGCGTTCGTAGCGGTCCCCGTCAATCCCGGCCCACGTTCCATCCTCTTCGAGCGTGTAGGCGATGCCTGGCGCGGTGACGCTCTGGGCGTCGAATCGCGCCGGGCCGGTCCGGACGCAGTGCCCTTGCTTGTCGTAGTGAGCACAGCCGGTCGCAACGAGCGCCAGCATCACCGTGATGACTTGGGAGCGCTTCATCTGTCCCTCCACTGTCGGCGTGCTCCTCCAGGACTCCCCTCGGGTCCCGGGGCGCGCCCCGCCTGACGGCGCAACCGCACAGTAGACAGGCGAGAGGGCGCCGGCGTTGTGCAGTCGGCCCGGAGGTAAGCCGGTGAACGTCGCCATCCGGCGAAAGCGCAATCTCCCGGGACGCGCCCGGCTCCGGTCTGCGCCTCGGACGGCCCGCGCAGGCATGCGGAGAGTGCGGGCGAGCGGCCGGCGGCCCTCGATGGCCCCCGCTCAGTACGGCCGAGGCCGGTACGGGCTTTCCCAGACCTCGTTCCGGGCCGTCACCAGCCTCGCCAGCGCGTCCCGCCCTGGATAGCGCGGCTCGGGGCAGACCGCCCCCTTGCGCACTGCCCAGCCTGCGACCTGGCGGCCCGCCATCTCGAACAGGATGAGCCAGCAGTCCGGCTTCAGCTCCACCCCGGCCTCCGCCGAGTAAGGAGTGCGGATGTCGACCCGCGCTCCGGGCAAGCCCAGCTGGGAGACCAGATAGAGAGGAGTCTCGAGGTTGCGCGGGATCGGCTGTCCATCCTCGGTGACGAAGGTCCAGATGTTGGAGATGGGCCAGGAGGGCTCGTAGACGAGGCCGTCCGGGCGCCGTTCGATGTCGACCCAGCCCGAGGGCCGGATGAGACCGTTCCCGCCGAATCCTTGCACTGGGCGTATCTCGTCCCCCTGCTGGACGTACAGATTCGACCAGGTGCCATTGGGCTCGAGCGTGAGGTCGACATACGGGCCGGTGATGCTCCGCTCGTCGAAGCGAACGTTACCGGTGCGTACCCTGCGACCCGCACCGTCGTGCGCACATCCGCTGACGAGGAGAACCACTGCTGCCCCGAGACTCCATGGACGGGCCATGACGCCCTCCTCGTCGGAGACCCGGACTCCTGAGCGGGAGCAGCCAGGCAACCGGCTACCTCTTTCTACGTGCAGCGGTGTGGCGCCACAAGTCCGGCAGGACGGACGGCGATTCGATGACCTTGCGAGCGCAACCCGAAAACGCAGCGTTCGGGTGACGACGCTCAGGGCACCCGCGTGATGCGCGGCCCGCTGGGCTTCGGGAGCGGGGTGCCGTCGAGCGTCGGCCGGAGGTACGTGACGAGCGCCTCGAGGTCCGGCGGGCCTCCCGTGCGCTCCGTTCCCTCGGTGAAGACGGAGAAGCCGTCTCCGCCCGCACCGAGGAAACCGTTCACCGTCACCCGGACCCGGGCATCGGGACCGAGCGCCCGGCCGTCGACCTTCAGCGAGCCCGGGACGACCTTCGCGCCGGCGGAAGCGGCGGCCGACCACGCGTAGGTCACGTTCGCCGATGGCTGGAGGATCCTCGGCCGGCTCCCCAGCCACTGTTGCTCGAGCATCGCTCCCAGCTGAGCGCCGGTGAGGGTGAAGGTCACCAGCAAGTTTCCGAACGGCTGGGCGGCGAAGGTCTGGGCATAGGTCACGTCGCCGCCTTGAAGGTCCGCCCGGAGGCCGCCGGGGTTGGTGAAGGCGATGACCGCGCCGGCCTTCCGCGTGGCCGCCAGGTGCGCGTCCGCCACCACGTCGCCGAGCGTGGATTCCCCCGCCTCGTTCGGGCTCCGGGAGAGGCCCGCGGCGAGACGCCCCACCCGGCGGTTGGCCAGCGGTGCCGCGTTGGCGATCGCCCGGTCCACGATGGCCTTCGCTCGCGCGTCGGGCGCGAGGTCGTGCGTCACTGCGACCTGGCTGGCCTTCCGCGAAAGGACACGGTGCTGGACCGGGTCCAGATCGAGCTCGATCCGGGTGAGGAAGCGGCCGAAGGAACCGGCGCTCGTGACCAGCGCCCCGCCGAGGTCCGGACAGACGTAGGCCTGATGCAGGTGCCCACTGACGATGACGTCCACGCCCCGGAAGCGCTGGGCCAGGTCGACCAGGGGCCCGCTGAACCCCCGGCAGTCGCCCGGCGCGGAGCCCGGAGCCTGCGCGCCGCCCTGGTGGATGAGGACCACGATGGCGTCCGCGCCCGCCTCCCGGAGCCTCGGCACGGCGGCGTTCACCGCATCGGCCTCGTCGCCGAAGGTCAGGCCGGCGACTCCGCTGGGGGTCACCACCGTGGCGGTCTCCCGCAGCACGACGCCCACGAAACCGAGGGTGGCTCCCCCCACCTTCTTCACCACCGTGGCCGGAAGCAGCGTCTTCCCCGCGCGGTCGAAGACGTTCGCAGCCAGGTAGGTGAAGCGCGCGCCCGAGAAGCCCGGTGGTTTGCAGGTGGGTTCGTCCGTCCTGCACCCGCCCCTCTGCAGCCGGAGCAGCTCGTCGGCGCCCTCGTCGAACTCGTGGTTCCCCACGCTGGAGACGTCGAGCCCGAGCGTATCCATGAGCGCGAGGGTCGGCTCGTCGTGGCTCAGCGCCGAGGGCAGCGGGCTTGCCCCGATCAGGTCGCCCGCGGCCACCACCAGGGTGTCGGGCTCCTCGGCCCGGAGCCGGGCCACGTGCGCGGCGAGCCAGGCCCCTCCGCCCGCCGGGACGGTGCCGTCCGGAAGCCGGACGTTCCCCGGCGGCGGCTCGAGGTGCCCGTGGAAGTCGTTGAAGGCCAGCAGCTGGACGTGAACCGGAGCGGTTGCGGCGTGCGGGGGCGGGGGGCTCCCGGCACAGGCAGCCAGGGCCAGGAGAAGGAACAGTCGGTGCATGGACGGCCCAGCATGCACCGATCCGGCCAGAGTCCCGAGCCTCACAGGCGGAGCCACAGGCCGAGGCCGGCGTTGACCGCCTGGCTGCTGAAGAACCCGACGCCGCTTCCCCCGAGGGGGAAGTCGGCCGTCACCTCGAAGTAGATGCGGAAGAAGGCCATGTCGAGGATCTTCAGGCCACCGCCCCCCCGGACGAAGGCGATGACCGTCTCCTCGACCTGGATCGGAAAGGAGAAGCGGCCGTAGAGCGGGAACGCCGGGGCATCGAAGGTCAACCCTGGGCCAATGGAGGTGCGCTGCCGCGCGTATCCGGTGCCCGTGGCCGCGATGCCGGTGCGGAGCTCGACGTCCAGCCCCACCATCCAGGTGATGAAGTAGCTGCCGATCAGATCGATGGTGGGCTGAAAGCTGTCGTTGATGCCGAACGAGCTGCTCTGGCCGTTGCTCGAAGCGTGGACGTACAGCGGGGCCTCCAGCGCGAGTCGGAGGGACCACTGCGCCTCGGCGCGAGAGGGGGCCAGCAGGAGCCCGAGGCCGGACAGCCCGAGCAGGAGCGAATGCCTCATCGAGCCGGCGAGGCTAGTCGAGGATCGCCCGGATGCTGCAGGGACGTCCTGCAGCGGGGGTCTCGGACCTCAGTGCGAGGCGGGGCGCTTCTCTCCGGCCTCGACCCGGAGCGCGAGCCGGTTCTGCTTCGGCGGCAGGGGGCAGGTCGCGAAGGCGCTGAACGCGCAGGGCGGGTTGTAGGCCCGGTTGAAGTCGAGGATCACGGTGCCGTCCTTCGCGGGGTCGGCATAGAGGAAGCGACCCGCGCCGTAGGTCTCGGTCCGGTTGGTCTCGTCGGCGAAGACGAAGAAGAGGTCCGGGCTCCCCACCTCCAGCACGGGGGTGAGCCGGTACTCCTTGCCGTCGAAGGTGAAGACCGCCGTTCCCGGAGAGGGCGAGCGCTCCACCTCCCCGAGCACGTTGGGGACCGCGATCTCCACCGGCGGGTTGGCCGGCTCCCAGCGAGCCACGATCCGCCAGCGCTCCGCCACGGGGTACATGGGAATGCCCTTGAACTCCTTCCGTGCGCGGGCCTCGGGGTCCTTGATCCTCACCCCGATGCGGTCTCCACGGACGATGAGCTGGAAGCGCAAGCCGTTCACCTGGAGGATGTCGGGCTTCGCCCTCCCCTCCTCGTCGGTCTGGACCGGCCCGCGGACGAAGGGCTTGCCATCGCGAGTGACGGTGACGCCCGCCGTGGGCTCGAACGTGACCTTCGCCCCCGAGCGGGTGAACGTTCCCACGTTCTTCGGTGCGCCTCCGGGGAACACCACCGCCGCCTTCCCGTCGGAGCCCGCGCTGTTGGCGCCCTCCTGGAGCCAGCCGAGGCCGACCAGGGTGAGCCAGCCGTCCTCGGCCTGGAGCCGCTTCAGCCGGCGCTCCTCCCATGCACGGGTTGCGGCCACGACGTCTTCAGACGCGGGCGCGGCCGAGAGGGAGAGCGCGAGCATCGCGGAGAGGACCATCGGTCTTCCTCCATAACCCGGCCTCCCCATCCCGGCTCGCGTTGCAGCCGCCTGGGTCCCGGTGCCCGTCAATCGCCTGACGGGCCGTCGTGGTCCTCGTCCCCTGCGCTCTCCGGTGCGCTCGCACGGGGAGCCCGCACATCGGCTGCCTAGTCGCGCGCACCATGGTCGCCCCGGCATCGAGCTGGCCCGGGCCGTTTCCCAGGTGCACCCCACCGCCTGGGCCACCGCACCGTGGAGCAGGAGATCTGCTCGCTCCGCCGCGCCGGGTGATTGGTCGCCAGCTCACGCTCGCCTGAAAGGTCAACGGATTTTTTTACTGTTTGATCGTGAGCAACTCAGCGGAGCAGGAAGCGGCGAGGCAAGCAGCTGAGCTTCTCGCTGCAATGGCATCGGCACACGGTGGGGTCCGATCTCGATGTGGCTCATCGAGACGTGAACCAAACATCGTATTTTCCTGGAGGAGAAGGGTTCTGCAGGTGGGACACGATGAACGTTTGAACGTCGATGTCGGAAGATGTGCCGGGCGGCCTGAGAGTCGAGCCCTGAGCTTCCCGCCTCTCGCCTGACTTGCGCCCGGCTGTCTAAAGCCGCGCGCCCATGCGAACAGAACGAGCCGTTTCCTTCGCGTTACTGGCAGTTTTTCTTTTCGGGGCATGCGGCGGTCGGGTCGGAGACCCGGCGGCCGTGACCGTCGACCCCTCCCCGGTCTCGCTGGAGCCGGGCGAGGCGCTTGCCTTCGCCGCCACGGGACAGGAGGCCCTCGCCGGTCGACCTGAAACCTTCGCCTGGTCGGTCCAGGAGAGCGGCGGGGGCACGGTGGATGCGGCGGGCAACTACACGACGCCGGAGGCGGAAGGCATCTTCCACGTCGTCGCCGCGAGCACTGCAGACGCTCGCAAGAAGGCCACGGTCACCGTCCACGTGCGACGGCGAGGCATCCGGGTCCGGATCACACCCTCGGTCGCTACCTTGAGCACCGGTGAGTCGGCGACCTTCACCGCCCTCGTGCGGGGAACGCGCTCCGGGCAGTCGACGGCCGTGAACTGGTCCGTGCAGGAGGGGGCGAGCGGCGGAAGCATCGACGGCTCCGGGAGGTACACCGCGCCGGACGCGCCGGGCACCTACCACGTGACGGCGGCGAGCGTCGCCGATGCCTCGAAGAAGGGGACCGCCACCATCACCGTGACCGCCGACCAGGGCATCTCGGTCGCCGTCTCGCCCGACAAGGCGTCGACGAAGGCGCGCGGAAAGCTGAGCTTCAAGGCCGCCGTGACCGGCGCGAAGAGCGGTCAGTCCGGCGACGTCACCTGGTCGGTGCAGGAGGGCGCCAGCGGCGGAAGCGTCGACAGCTCCGGGAACTACACCGCCCCTGCGAGCCCCGGCACCGCCCACGTGGTGGCCAGCAGCGTCGCGGATCCGTCGAGGACCGCCACCGCGACCGTGGACGTCACCGCCGCCCCGGCCATCGCCGTCGCGGTCTCCCCCGCCACGGCCTCGGTCGTCGCCGGTGCGGTCACCAGCTTCGGCGCGACGGTGACCGGAGCCGACAGCGGCCAGTCCACCGACGTGACCTGGTCCGTCCAGGAGGGCGCGAGCGGCGGAAGCATCGACGACTCCGGCAGGTACACGGCGCCCGGGACCGCTGGCACCTTCCACGTCGTTGCGACCAGCGTCGCAGACGCGTCGAGGAGCGCGACGGCGGCGGTCACGGTCACCGCGGCGCCGAACGTCACCGTCTCCATCGCTCCCGGCTCCGCCTCCACGCAGGCGGGCGGCTCGGTGAACTTCAGCGCCTCGGTGAGCGGGCTGGGCGCAGGCCAGTCGAGCGCCGTGAGCTGGTCGGTCCAGGAGGGATCGGCCGGAGGCACGATCAACGGGGCCGGGACCTACACCGCGCCGTCCAGCGCCGGGACCTTCCACGTCATCGCCACCAGCGTCGCGGACAACACCGAGAGCGCCTCGGCCACGGTGACCGTCGCCGCCGCTCCCTCGCAGCCGCCTCCCACCTCCGGGCTCCTTCCCGCGGACCGGATGACCGCCTGGAACCCCGGGGTGTCCGGAGGCATCCCGGCCCGGACCACGGTCTGCCGGACGGTCAGCCCCCCGGGTGGAGACGCGACCTCCGCCATCCAGGCCGCGGTCGATGCGTGTCCGGCCGGCCAGGTGGTCCAGCTGACCCCCGGGACGTTCCTCATCAACGGAGGGAACTTCGTGCTCCTCAACAAGGGCATCACCCTCCGGGGCTCGGGGCCCAACCAGACCACGCTGCGGAAGACCGATGGGGCGAAGCCAGGCCAGGAGGACACCGGCCCCAGGCCGTCGCCACTGGTCATCGTGGGTCCCGCCCGCTGGGACAGCAACAACGAGCGGTCCACCAACCTGAACGCGGACGCGGTGAAGGGTGAGAGCTCCATCACCGTCGCCAGCGCCGCGGGCTTCAGCCCAGGACAGGTCGTGCTGCTCGACGAGCTCTCCGGAGCGAGCTGGCAGCCCGACCCGGCAGGCCGGGGGCAGATCTGGGCCTCGCCCGACTTCCGGGTGGTGTGGCAGCGGCACAATCCGGGACAGGGGACCGACGATCCCTTCCCCGATGCCGCGGGCTGGTTCAGCCGCCAGGACCGGCCGACGAACGAGATCAAGCAGATCGATCGGATCAGCGGGAACACCATCTTCTTCAACACGCCGATCCACATCTCCTACCGCACCTCGAACACCGCGCAGCTGACGGCCTTCAGCTATCCCCACACCCAGAACGCCGGGGTGGAGGACCTCACCGTGGTCGGCGGTGACCAGGGCAACATCCGGTTCGAGTGGGCGGCGAACTCCTGGGCGAAGAACGTGGAGAACACCGTCTGGCACGACGAGGGCTTCGCCCTGACCCGGTCGTTCCGGATCGAGATCCGGGAGTCCTATGTACACGACGCGGCGTGGGCGCAGCCCGGCGGCGCCGGCTACGCCATCAGCCTGTCCGACGCCACGTCGGAGTCGCTGGTGGAGAACTCGATCATCGTGAAGGCCAACAAGGTGATGGTGGCGCGGTCGGCCGGTGCCGGCTCGGTGTTCGGGTACAACTACGTCGACGATGGCTACATCAACACCTTCCCCAACTGGATCGAGGTGGGTCTCAACGCCTCACACATGGTGGGGCCGCACCACGTCCTGTTCGAGGGCAACTACGGCTTCAACTGGGACTCGGACAAGACGCACGGCAACGCCATCTACCACACGGTCTTCCGCAACCACCTCCGCGGCATCCGCCGGGACTTCGGCGACAGCGGTGGAGGGAACGGGCCGAAGCGGGCCGCGGGCGCCGCGTTCTACTCGTACTGGCACAGCTT
>DASROG010000615.1:0-8636 GCA_035646995.1 Myxococcaceae bacterium | reverse complement strand
GACATGCCCCGCGCTGCCCCGCCCCTGCCCCGCACCACCAGCGCTGGCGCGCAGGCCCTCTACTTCCCGGCGTGCATGATCCGGATGTTCGGTCCGGTGGAGGGCGAGCCGGAGCGACCCACCATCCCCGAGGCGCTGGTGGCGCTGGCCCGCCGCGCCGGGCTCCCGGTCCACATCCCCGAGGACATCGCCGGTTCCTGCTGCGGCACCCCCTGGCACTCCAAGGGATACGTCGCGGGCGACGAGGTGATGGGCAACGGCACCCTGGAGCGCCTGTGGCGCTGGACCGAGGAGGGCCGCCTTCCGGTGGTGGTCGAGGGCAGCTCGTGCGCCCACGGCTTCCGCGAGGCTCGCCAGGTGCTGACCCCGGAGAACCGGGAGCGCTTCGACCGGCTGCGGATCCTCGATTCGGTGGAGTTCGTCCACGACACGCTGCTGCCCCGGCTCCGGACCGACCGGCGGTTGGGATCGGCCTGCGTGCACCCGGTGTGCTCCCTGGTGGAGATGGGGCTGGTCCCGAAGCTGGTGGGCATCGGCAAGGCGGTGGCCGACGAGGTGGTGGTGCCCGACCGGGCCGGCTGCTGCGGCTTCGCCGGGGACCGCGGGTTTCTCCATCCCGAGCTGACCGCCTCCGCCACCCGGGCCGAGGCGGAGGAGATCTCCGGCCGGCAGTTCGATGCCCACCTCATCTCCAACCATCCCTGCACCATCGGGATGCACCGAGCCACCGGGCGGCCCTGGCAGAACTTCGCCCTGGTGCTCGAGTCCCTGACCCGCGGGATGGAGGCGTGAGCCTCAGCGGGTGACGGTGGCGGGCCTTCCCGTCCCCCCCGGCGTCCGGTGTCCCTCGGAGAACCGGCGGAGCCGGAAGGCCAGGAGGAGCAGCATCACCCCGAAGACGATGGCGTAGACCCCGATCCACACCGCGAGGGCCAGCGCCGCCGGCCCTGGGGCGGCGAAGAGCACCACCCCGAACACGATGGAGAGCACGCCGGCGAGGCCGAGCCAGAACTCGCCGGTGATCTCCTTGCGCAGCCGGATCGCGGCCACGAGCTCGAAGATGCCGGTGAGGATGCTCCAGATCCCCACGTAGTAGAGCAGCGCCAGGGCGGTGGCCGCCGGGCGGACGATGGTCAGGATGCCGATCCCGATGCCCACCACGGCCTCGATCACCAGCATCCAGAAGCGCTCTCGCCCTGCCCCGCGGAAGAGCGCGACGAGCGCGAACACGCCGTCCACGAAGGCGTAGGCTCCGAAGAGCACGACGATGGCGGCGAATGCCGACGCGGGCCAGGCCAGCGCCAGCACGCCGAAGACGATGGCCAGGGCACCCCGAAGGGCGATCCAGCCCCAGTTGCGCGCGAGTTCGTGAATCATCGGACACTCCGGTGAGGGGGCGGAGGCTCCTGAAGCGCCGGTGCACCGAGGTCCCCTTGGCGGGGTGGCCGGCGGAGTGCAGGTTTCGCCGCGGCGCGGAGGAATCGCAAGCGCTCTTCAGTGAAAATTCTCCACCTTGTCCCAAGGATCCCCTTCCCCTCGGACTCGGGGGGCACCCTCCGGGCGCTGCAGCTCCTCCGGGCGCTCGACGACGCCTTCGAGGTGACGGTGCTCGCTCCGGAGCTTCCCGGGGGAGACGCACGCGGCTTGCGCGCCGGGCTCCGGGGCCGGGTGGTGACTGCCCGGGAGACGGGAGGGGCCGCGGGATGGGCGCTGTCCGAGACCAGGGGCGTGCTCGGCGGAGGACCCGTGGGCTACGCCCGGTACGCGGGCCGGAACCTCCGTGCGGTGCTCCGGCATCTCCTCTCGGAGCAGGCCGTCGACCTCGTGCACTTCGACCACGTCCACACCGCCCAGCTGCTCCCCGAGGTCCGCAAGTTCGCTCCGCGGGCCCGCACGGTGATGGACGCGCACAACGTGGAGGCGCAGGTCGCCGAGCGGCTTGCAGACGTCTCGCGCTGGCCGCTCGGTGTCCTGCTCCGGCGTCAGGCCGCGGCGATCACCCGGCTCGAGGCGCGGGTGGTCCAGGGAGTGGACGCGGTCCTCTCCTGCTCCGAGCTGGACGCGACGGCGTTCCGGCGTGCGGGCGCGCGTGAGGTGCATCTGATCCCCAACGGCGTGGAATTCCGGCAGCTCCCGGCGGCGCTGGAGCCGCGGGACACCGTCGCCTTCGTCGGCTCCTTCGACTGGCGCCCGAACGTGGACGCGGCGGTGGTGCTGGCGCGGGAGATCTGGCCACGGATGCGCGAGGCCTGCCCCGGGCTGCGGCTCGCCTTGATCGGCCGGAAGCCTCCCCCGCTGATCCGCGAGCTGGACGCCGAAGACATCGAGGTCACCGGACGGGTAGACGACGTGGCGCCCTGGCTCCTCCGCTCCTTCGCCACCGCGATGCCGCTCCGCGCCGGCTCGGGGACCCGGCTGAAGGTCCTCGAGGCGGCGGCGGCACGCGTTCCCATCGTCGCCACCCGGCTCGCCTCGGAGGGGTTGCCCTTCGAGGATGGGACGCACCTCCTCCACGCCGAGACGCCGGAGGCGTTCGTCGACGCGCTGCTTCGGCTGAGGCGGGAGCCGGCGCTGGGGGCTCGTCTGACCGACGCCGCGTGGCAGGTGGCGCAGGCGTACGACTGGCGGCGCATCGGCGCTCGGCTGGTCGAGCTCTACGGGAGCTGGAGCAGCGGCGAGCGTGCCCGGCCGCGAGTGCTCTCCAGCGCCGGCTGATAGAGGCGCTCGCGGTAGCTCCGCGCCATCGCCGCCACGCCGTAGCGAGACTCGACGCGGGTCCGGGCGGCACTGGCCAGCGCGGCTCGCAGCTCGGGCCTCGCGAGCTGCTCCAGCGCCAGCCGGAGCGCGGCGACCTCTCCCGGTGGCACCAGCACCCCCGCTCCGTCTCCCAGCACCTCGGGAAGCGACCCCACCGCGCTCGCCACCACCGGGACGCCCGCGGCCATCGCCTCCAGCACGGCCATCGGAAGGCCCTCGGTGCGGGAGGGGAGCGCGAGGACGTCCGCGGCGGCGAGCACCCGGCCGACGTCGGGCACGAAGCCCAGGAAGCGGACCTGCGCGCCCCTCGCCTCGGCCTCGAGCGACGGCCGGAGCGGACCCTCGCCGGCCACGACGACCCGCATGTCGGTTCCCCGGACGGCCTGGAGGAGGACCTCGGGGGCCTTCTCCGGCGAGAGCCTTCCCACGAACGCGACCACCTGCGCGCCGTCCGGAAGCTCCAGCGCCCGGCGCGCTGCGAGCCGTTCGGCGAGCGTGGGAGGGGGGCCGACCGGAATGCCGTTGGGGATGACGTGGACCGGAGTGCGTGGCGCGGCGGCCCGGATGTGCTCGGCCAGCGGACCGGAGGTCGCCGCCACGCCCGAGGTGAAACGCGCCGCCCAGCGCGCGAGCCGCTCGTAGGCCACCACCCGTGTCAGGTGCCCCGTGTCTCCGTGGAACGTCGCCACCACCGGCGCCCTGGCCACCGCGCCCGCGGCCAGCGCGAGCACCAGCGCCTTGTAGTCGTGGGCGTGAAGCAGCCCACCACGCGCCAGGCGGATCAGCGGACCCAGCGCCGACAGGGAGAGCCTGCCCGGCGCCCCGACGCGGACGGCCGGGAGGCCCAGGTGAGTCGCGGCCGCACCGAGGACGTCCTCGCGTCCCGGGCGGACCAGGCTCACGACCTGCGGCTCGAACGGGGCCTCGGTCGCCGCGGCGAGCGCGAGCAGCGACCGCTCCGCGCCGTACAGCTCCTGGGCGGAGCGGAGGTGCAGGACCCGCGTCATGCCCGCCCCGGGACGGAGGCCCGCCAGAGCCGGACGTAGGCCTCGACCATCGCCTCCATGGAGAACGCGGAGACCCGGGCGCGCGCGGCCTGGCCCAGCGACCTCCGCCGGGCCGGATCGCGCACCAGCCCGAGGAGCGCGCTGCCGAGAGCGTCCACGTCCTCCGGCGCGACGAGAACCGCGGTCGTGTCATCCGGGTGGAGCTCGGCGACGGCGGGGAGCCGGTGGGCCACGGTGGGGAGCCCCGCGGCCATCGCTTCCAGCATCGCCAGCGACCGACCCTCGCGGCGGGAGGGCTGGGCGTACACGTCCAGCCCGGCCAAGAGGTCCGCCGCGCCATCCACGACCTCGCCGAGGAGATGGGCCCGGCTGCCCAGGGGGGCCGCCGCCGCCCGCAGCGATTCGTCGAGTGTCCCCCGGCCGACGAGCACCAGGTGCGCCCGAGGAACGTCACGCAGGTGCCGCACCATCGCCTCCACCAGGAGGTCCGGCCCCTTCTCCGGGTGCATCCGTCCGAGGTACCCGATGGCCACGGTGCCGTCCGGGAGCCCGATCCGGGCGCGCGCGCGCGCACGCTGCTCGGGGCTCGCCGGGCCCGGCAGGGCCACGCCGTTCCCGATGGTGACCACCGGGGTGCCCGCCGGAGCCCAGCCACGCAGCTCGGCCCGGACCTCGGCACCGCAGGCCACGAGCGCGCTGCTGACCCGCGCGCCGAGGCGGGCCGCCCGTCGCTTGCGGCCAGCCGGTGGCGCGAGCTGGTGGAAGGTGGCCAGCACCCGGGTCCGCGGGGAGAGTGCGCGCGCCGCCACCGCGTTCAGCCAGGGGCCGAGGTCATGGGCATGGGCCACCGAGATGCCGGACAGCACCCGTCCCAGCCGCCGGATCGCCTCCGGCCTCATCCCCCGGAGCGGCCCCAGGGGAGTGACCGGGACGCCGGCCGCCTCGGCCCAGGCGCGGACCGGCCCGTCCTCCCCGAAAGCGACCAGGGAGGGCTCCACCCCGAAGGCGCGTGAGCGGGACGCGAGGTCCACCACCAGCCGCTCCAGCCCACCGACCTCCAGGCCGTGGATGACGTGTGCCACCTTCACGTTGCGGGCCGGAGGGTGGTGATTGCGTGCTTGCCCGGCAGGCACCCAGCGACGTCCGGTGCCCGGTCTCGAACACTGGACCGCCGGGGGACAGCTGGCCTGATGGGGCCAGGCCGCCGGTGGAAGAAAAACTCACGTCGGGCGAAACCTTCATGCCACCCTGTTAAGCCTCGAATCCCCCAATGGCTCCCGACCATCACGGCTTCCTTCCGGCTCCGGCGGTGTGGGTGGTCGATGACGACCGGGCGGTGTGCGCGAGTCTGTTCCGGCTCCTGCGCGCGGCGGCGCTGGACGTGGTCCTGATGCGCTCGGGGCGAGAGCTGCTCGAGCGGCTCACCGGGTCGACTCCCGACTGCCTCCTGCTCGACCTGTGGCTGGAGGACACGACGGGGCTCGAGCTCCTGCCGCAGTTCCAGCTGCGAGCCGGGCAGGTGCCGGTGGTCTTCCTCAGCGGCAGCGCCGACGTCCACACCTCGGTGCAGGCGATGAAGTACGGCGCGGTGGACTTCCTGGAAAAGCCGATCGACCCGGGGGCGCTGCTCGATGCGGTGATCCGCGCCGTCGCCCGCGGGCGAGCCTGGCGCGAAGTCCGAGCGGCACGCGAGGCGGCCTCCCGCCGACTCGACACCCTCACTCCCCGCGAACGCGAGGTGTTCTCGCAGGTGGCGCTGGGAAAGCCGAACAAACGGATCGCCGCCGACCTCGGCACGACCGAGAAGACCATCAAGGTTCATCGCGGGCGGGTGATGCAGAAGCTCGAGGCCAGCTCGGTGGTGGATCTGGTCCGGCTCGCGCAGCAGGTGGGTCAGGTCGCCGCCTGAGACGATGGTCCGGCGCTGGTCGAGGGTGCCGTGCCCGCCGCGGGCACCGGCAGCGAGGCGCCGATGGGGAGGATGGAGAGCGCGTCCGGGGGCAGGCCACGCCGCTTCCACTCCGCCCTCAGCCGGCGCGGCGGCTCGTCCAGCGGCTCATCGGTGAGCTTGAACGTCCCCCAGTGCATGGCCACCAGCCGCCGGGCACCGAGGTCGACGAACGCCTGCACCGCATCCTCGGGGTTCATGTGCTGGGGGCGCATGAACCACTCGGGGTCATAGGCCCCGATGGGCAGCAGGGCGGCGTCGAACGGCGGGAAGCGCTGGCCGATCTCGCGGAACCCTCCGAAGTAGGCGGTGTCGCCGGCGTGGTAGACGCGGACGCCGCCGCCCTCGATCACGAAGCCGCCCCACAGAGCCTCGTTGACGTCGGCGAGTCCCCGGCGGCTCCAGTGCTGGCTGGGGACGAAGGTGACGCTCAGGCCGCACACGTGGAGGCGGTCCCACCAGGCGAGCTCGGTGCAGGGCAGGCCCTTGAGGCTCGGCCGGGTGCCGAGCCCGGCCACCACCGGGGCCGCCACCGCACGAAGCGTGGGCAGGTCCAGATGGTCGTAGTGGTTGTGGGTCACCAGGCAGGCATCGATGCGCGGCAGCTGCTCCACGGCGAGCCCCGGGCCGGCGTTCCGGGGGATGACGCCCGAGATGCGAGGGCCGAGCGCGGGGTCGACGAGGATCGACGAGCCCTCCCCCTGCACCAGCCAGCTCGCGTGACCGAGCCAGGTGAGGCGCAGCCCGTCGAGCGGCGGACGCCGGAGCAGCTCGAGATCGGGCTCGACCTCGGGCACCGGTGTCCGTGCCGGAGCGCGCCGTCGACGGCCGGCGAGGCGGTCCAGCACCATCCAGCGGAACACGCGGCGGAACGACGTCGGACCGGAGCCGTCGAGGTTCCTGAACCGGAAGGTGTCGTGCATGGACGGGCAAGCTAACGTCCGCCGACCGATGCGCACCTGGAAGGTGGTGAAGTTGTGTGCGGTCCTGGGGATGACCGCGGGATGCCCGAGGCCCGAGCCCGTCGCTCCGGACGCGGGCACGTCGGCCGCGGTGCTGGATTCCGGGCCGGCGGTTCCCCTCACGCTGGACCTCCTGGTCGCCCTGACCGACGGCGGGACGGAGCGGCATGCGCTGCTCGGGCTGGAAACCCCGGTGGTGTCACCCGCTCAGAGGCTGGTGCTGGAGAGCAACCGGCCGCTGCACAACGCGCGGTTCCGGGTCATGGACGAGTCGGACCGGGCGCTGCAGTCCGACGACGTGCCCGAGGAGAGCACGACGGTGCTCCGCTACCGGATCGACCTCCTCCGGCCGCTGGAACCCGGTCACCGGTACGCGGTGCTGGTCGACGCCCAGTCCGGCGCGACGTTCGATGACGGCAGCGGGAAGGAGGTTCCCGAGCAGCGTCTCGAGTTCCGCACCAGCGGCGAGCGGGAGCGGCCGAAGCCCGCTCCTCCGAAGCGCAAGCGCCGCCAGCGCTGAGACGCGTCGGGAGTGCGGCTCGGCGGTCGTGAGCCGGTCCCGGCTGCCCGCTACTTTCTGCACGTGGAGGCCGTTTTCACGTGCAGAAAGTATCGCCCGGGCACCCTGCCCCATCGGTCTGAGTCGCTCCGCCGCGAGCCAGGCTCCCTCCGATGCCGGCGTCGGACGAAGACGCGACGTCAGCGTGCGAACGCGCTCGGGTTGGCGGCGAACCGGTCCCGGCAGTGCTCGGAGCAGAAGTAGACGGTCCGCCCGTCGTGGGTGAGGTGGGGCGTGTCCGGCCCGGCGTGGATCGACATGCCGCAGACCGGGTCCACCGCGGCCCCGGCGCTGGCGGCCGCGGTCGCCGTGGCCGCGCCGCCCTCGGGCGCCTTCAGGCCCTGGAGGTACTCGACCAGCGCGGTGAGCTGCGCGTCGCTGAGGTGGCCGCGGTAGCTGGGCATCGACGGCGGATAGGTGGCCACCACCTTGCTCCCCGGGTCGAGGAGCGACTCGCGCAGGTACTCCGCGGTCGCGGTCGTGGTCCGTCCGTCGGCGAGCATCACCGTCCGGCCGGCGAGCCCGGCGAGCGATGGGGCGACGGCCGGCACGTCGTGGCAGCCGGCACACCCGAGCTGCCGGTACAGCAGCCCTCCGTCCTCGCGGCCGGCCGAGCGGGCCCTGGCCGCCGCCGGCGCCGTCCCCAGATCGGCGAGGAGCCGGCGCGCGTCGGGGACCAGCTGGGCGAAGGAGTCGCCGTCGGAGGAGTACAGCCCGCGAACCCGACCCTTCTCGTCGATGAGGAACAGCTCACCGGTGTGCACGGTGGCGTCCGGGTCGGGCTGGCGCTCGACGAAAGTCTTCATCCCCTTCGACAGCTCGGCGAGGCTCTCCTTCGTCGTGGCGAGCAACGTCCAGCGCGGCTCGTCCGGCGCCCACCGCTTCGCATAGTCACGCAGGACCTCCGGGGTATCGCGCTCGGGGTCCACGGAGAAGCTGACGAACTTCAGGCGGTCGTCGGGGATCGCCCGCTGCACCTGGACCATCTTCGCCGTGAGCACCGGACAGATGCTCTTGCAGCTGGTGAAGATGAAGTCGGCGACCCAGACCGACCCCCGGAGGTCCTCGGGGGTCCGGGTCTTCCCGTCCTGGTCCACCAGCCGGTACGCGGGCACGGACCACAGCGTGGGCAGGGGTCCGTCGGGCCTGGCCGCAGTCCGGCGGATGGACGCCGGGAGGGCCTGAGGCTCGGTGGCGACCCAGCGGATCACCAGCTCGATGGCCACCACGGCGAGGGCGGCGGCCACGGTGGCGAGGATGAGGACACGACGATGCATGACGGCACCGGCCTACCTCAGGGGCCCTGGCCGGGGGAAGACGTGCGGCGGATGGACGCATGCCTCCGCCGACGGTTCCGCGGCGCTTCTCGGACCGATGAGCCGCTCAGTGCCCAGCGTCGGGCA
>DASROG010000614.1:0-3643 GCA_035646995.1 Myxococcaceae bacterium | reverse complement strand
AACATCGGTCACGCGATCGTCGCCCGGGCGGTGCTGGTGGGCATGGACCGGGCCGTGCGGGACATGCTGGCGCTGATGCGGGGCGACTGACATGGCCGTTCTCGGTCTCGGGATGGATGTCTGCTCGGTGGAGCGGGTTGCCCGGGTGTTGGGCGGACCCAACGGGGGGCGGTTTCGCGAGCGGGTCTACACCCCGACCGAGGTCGCGACCTGCGAAGGCCGCTCGGACGCGGCGACCGCGTACGCGGCCCGCTTCGCGGCGAAGGAGGCCCTGGTCAAGGCGCTGGGTGCACCCCCGGGGCTCCGCTGGCGGGACATGGAGGTGGTCAGGGCGGCGAACGGAGCCCCTGGGTTCGCCCTCACCGGGGTGGCCTTTCGAGAGGTCGCGGCGCGTGGCGTACGCGTTCTCCTCGCCCTGACCCACGATGCGGGAGTCGCCGCGGCAACCGTGGTGCTGGACCACCTGTGAGCGCGGGCAACCCCGCCGCCTGCGTCGAGGTCGGGCTCGGAACCCGACCGTTCCAGAACCCCGCGATGCTCGTCCGGCGCTGATCACCGGACACCGGAATCTCCCCGCCGGTTCAGTCTCGAGACCCGGTGAACTTGCGGCCCCGTCACATCGGCTGCACGCTCGGGTCGGACCATGCGACCGCTGCTGACCGCCGCCGAGACGCGCACCGCCGAGGCCGAGGCCGAGCGCCGCGGGCTGCCTGCGTCCATCCTGATGGAGAACGCCGGCACCGCGGTCGCCGAGGCCGCGTCGACCCTTGGAGGTCCGGAAGCGCGGTTCCTGGTGGTCGCCGGACCCGGGAACAACGGCGGTGACGGCTACGTCGCGGCCCGGAAGCTCCACGCCGCGGGGAGGCAGGTGGACGTGTGGCGGGTCGGGGACCCGGCGCGCCTCAAGGGCGATGCCTTCCGGAACCACGCCGCGGTGGAGCAGGGCGGGGTGCCGGTCCACTCCTCGGCCGCGGCGATGCCGCTCCGGCCCGGGGACGTGGTCATCGACGCGCTGTTCGGGACGGGCCTGGCCCGGGCGCCCGACGGTGAGACCGCGGACGCCATCCGGGCCATGCTCCGCTGGCACTCCGAGGAGGTCCGGGTCCTCGCGGTGGACCTTCCCTCCGGTCTTTCCAGCGACACCGGGCGCGCCTTCGATCCCTGCGTCGCCGCCGACCTCACCGTCACCTTCGGTGGATGCAAGCTGGGCCTCGCGCTCGAACCGGGCGCCACGCTGGCAGGTCGCATCGAGGTCGCGGACATCGGCCTCGCCGAGCTCACCCCCTCCACCTGGCTCCTCGAGCCCGAGGACGGGCCGCGCTGGCTCCCCCCGCGTCGCTCGGACACCAACAAGGGCACCTACGGGCACCTCCTGGTGGTGGCCGGGAGCCGGGGAAAGAGCGGGGCAGCGGCGCTCGCCGGTGTCGCGGCGCTGCGGAGCGGGGTGGGACTGTGCACGGTGGCGACGCCCGCCGATGCGCTCTCCGACGTCCAGGGTCACGCGCCCGAGTTGATGGGAGTGGCGCTCCCGGCGGCCGCGGTGCTGGGCCCCAGCCACCTCGGCGCGCTGCTCGCGGCCGCCGAGGGGAAGGACGCGCTGGTCATCGGCCCGGGAATCCCCCGAGGCCCGGAGACCCACCTGCTCCTGGGTGAGCTGCTGGCGCGGCTGGACGTCCCGGTCCTCCTCGACGCCGACGCGCTGAACGCCATTGCCGGCCACCCCGAGCCGCTCCAGCGCAGCCGGGCGCGAACCGTGCTGACTCCCCACCCCGGGGAGATGGCCCGGCTCGCCGGCAAGACCGTCGGCGAGGTCCAGGGCAACCGCATCGCCACCGCGACCGGCCTTGCCCGCACCCTTCACGCGGTGGTGGTGCTGAAGGGGGCCAGGACCGTCGTGGCCGATCCCTCGGGAGAGGTCCGGGTCAATCCCACCGGAAACCCGGGCATGGCGAGCGGTGGGACCGGAGATGTGCTCTCCGGGATGGTGGGCGCCTTCCTCGCGCAGGGCCTCGTCCCCGTGGACGCCGCGAGCGTCGGGGTCCTCGCCCACGGGCTCGCCGGAGACGCCGCCGCCCGACGCCGGGGACGCCTGGGGCTCATCGCCTCCGACCTGACCGAAGCGCTGGGCGAGGTGTGGACCGCATGGGGACGGTGAGCTTCGCCTCCTCGTCACCGGAGGAGACCCGCGCCCTCGGCGAGGCCCTGGGGCGGGTCCTCCAGGAGGGCGACTTCGTGGGCCTGGTCGGCGACCTGGGCGCCGGAAAGACGGAGCTGGCCCGGGGCGTCGCCCGCGGGGTCGGCCTCCGCGACGAGGACGTGACCAGCCCCACCTTTGCCATCGTCCACCAGCACCACGGGCGCATCCCGCTGACCCACGCCGACCTGTATCGCCTCACCGGGCCGGCCGATCTCGACGGCACCGGCTTCCACGAGCTGAGGGACGGCCCCGGCGCGACCCTGGTGGAGTGGGTCGACCGCGTTCCCGGCGCCGCCCCGCCCGATGCCATGCGCATCGTCCTGGTGGACACCGCGGAGGACGCGCGGGAGCTGGTCGTCACCACCTCCGGTCCGCGGTCCGAGCATCTCCTCCAGCGCTGGAAGGACGAGCTGCTCGCGCGCGCCGGCTGATGAAGTCTCGGCGTCAGCCCTCGCTGTCCCCCTCCTGCTGCGCGGCGAGGCTGTCCAGCCGCGAGTAGAGCCGTCGCCGGGTGATGCCGAGGAGGCGGGCTGCGGCGCTCTTGTTGCCCCCGGCCCGCTCCATCGCGGCGTGCAGGAGCTCCCGCTCGAAGCCGTCGAGATCGAACCCCGGCACGAGCAGCTCGGACACGACGTTCCGGCTGCGGGGCGCGACCCCGAGGGTGAGGTGCTCGGGTGCGATGGGCGCCTCTCCGGAGAGGATCAGACCCCGCTCGAGCACGTTCTCCAGCTCGCGCACGTTCCCCGGCCAGTTGTGCTGCTCGAGCCGGGCCCGCGCCCCGGCGGAGAGCCGCTCCTCCGCGACGCCGCGCGAGGCCAGGAAGCGCACCGCCAGCGGGAGCACGTCCTCCGGGCGCTCACGCAGCGGTGGCACCACGACGCTGAAGACGTTCAGCCGGTAGTACAGGTCCTCGCGGAAGGTGCCGGCCCCCACCGCCGCCTTCAGGTCCCGATTGGTCGCGGCGATGACTCGCACGTTCGCCGTCCGCTCGGTGGTGCTGCCCAGCGGGACGTAGACCCGGTCCTGGAGGAACCGGAGCAGCTTCACCTGCGTGGCTGCGGTGATGTCGCCGATCTCGTCGAGGAAGAGCGTGCCACTCTCGGCGGCCGCGAGGTGCCCCAGCCGGCGGAGCTGCGCGCCGGTGAACGCCCCCTTCTCGTGACCGAAGAGCTCCGACTCGAGCAGCGCCTCGGGGAGCGCGGCGCAGTGGACCTCCACCAGCGGGCCGGTGGACACCGAGCTCGCGTAGTGGATGCGCCGGGCGATCTGACTCTTGCCGGTGCCGCTGTCGCCCATCAGCAGGACGGTGGTGGGGGTGGGCGCCACCCGCATCGCCGCGTCGAGGGTGGCACGCATCGCTGCGCTCTCGGCGACGAGGTGCGGGGTGAGCCGCTCGACGAGGGCCGATGACCGCCGGCGCAGCAGCCGCTGCTCGCAGAGCCGCCT
>DASROG010000613.1:0-6396 GCA_035646995.1 Myxococcaceae bacterium | reverse complement strand
GTGCAGCCCGATGCTCCCGCGATTCAACGGCCAACCTCCACGTCCGGGCGGGCGGTCCGGGGGCGGCCATCACGCAGCTCGGCGGGGATCTCCCGGACATCCCAGATCAGACCGGCTGCCTCCAGCGCCCTCAGTACCCAGTAGGTCAGGTCGACCTCCCACCAGAAGAAGCCGAAGGTCGAGGACGCGGGGTAGTGGTGGTGGTTGTTGTGCCAGCCCTCGCCGAGCGTGAGCAGCGCGAGGAGCGGGTTGTTCCTCGAGTCGTCGCCGGTCGGGTACCGGGTCGAACCGACCGTGTGAGCGAGCGAGTTGATGGTGAACGTCAGGTGCCAGAGAAGGACGGAGGAGGTGAATGCTCCCCAGATCGCAGCAGGGACTCCGCCGGCCAGCAGCAGAACCCCGAGCATCACCAGCGGCGGGACGAAGTGGTGCCGGTCGAGCCAGCGGAGCTCCGGGAAACGCGCGAAGTCGCGAATCAGATCGTTCCGGGTCTCCGCGTGACGCTTCGAGAGGATCCACCCGACGTGGCTCCAGAAGAAGCCGTGCTGGCGGGGGGAGTGGAGGTCTTCGGGCGCGTCGGAGTGCCGGTGGTGATGGCGGTGATTGCCAGCCCACCAGAGCACCCCCCGCTGTGCACAGGTTCCGCCCAGGAAGGCGAGCACGAACTGGAACCCGCGCCCCGTCCTGTAGCTCCGGTGCGCGAAGTAGCGATGAAAGCCGCCGGAGAGGGCCAGCATCCGCGCCAGGTAGAGCGCCGCCGCGAGGGCGACGAAGCCCCACCGGAAGGGGACGAAGAACGGTCCGGCGATGCCGACGGCATGGCAGAGGTACATCGGCCACGAGCGATGGTGAGGGATTCCAAGTGCCAAGCGTCGTCCTCCGTTGCGCGCAGCGAGAGGAGGAACCGGGCTCTCCGGGCAGTTGCGGCCTGCGACCGGAACAGTTCCTGCTGAAATCGGGCGGTACGGAGCAGCGGCAGCACCGCGCGGTGTCAGCAGGGTGGATGGCAGGGAGAACGATCCGGTTCGACGCGATCGTCGTCGGGGGCGGACCGGCCGGCAGTGCCTGCGCGCGGGTGCTCGTCCAGGGTGGCCTCCGGGTCCTGGTGCTCGAGCGCCGACGCTTCCCCCGGGTCAAGCTGTGCGCCGGGTGGCTCAGCCCGCCGGTGTGGGAGGTGCTCGAGCTCGCCCGGGACGTCTACCCGGGCGGACTCTGGCCCTGGCGGCGCTGCCATGTCCGGTACCAGGGTCGGACTTACCGCATCGTGGCGCGCGGCGACTTCATCCGCCGCCTGGAGTTCGACGACTTCCTTCTCCGGCGCAGCGGAGCCTCGGTCGTCGACGGCCACCTCGTCGCATCCCTCGAACGCGGGGATGGAGGATGGCTCGTCGATGGCACCTACGCCGCTCCCGTGCTGGTGGGGGCCGGCGGAACGCACTGTCCCGTGGCACGGAAGCTATTTCCAGGGAGACCCGGACGGCCGGTGGCCGTCCAGGAGCGCGAGTTCGAGGCCGACCCCGCGGAGGTCGCCGCGACGCGCGTCGGGGCCGATGGAGAACCCGAACTGCTCCTTCACGACGACCTGGGCGGCTATTCGTGGAACGTGCCCAAGGGCTGCTGGCTGAACGTCGGGACGGGAGCCGCCGCCGCCACGCGCGTCAGATCTGCCTGGGCGAAGGCGAGAGACCGCTTCCTGGACAGCGGACATCTTCCCGCGAGCGCACGTGAGGCGCTCTGCCACGTCGAGGGCCACACCTACCATCTCTTCGATCCGGCGCATCTGGATGCGTGTCATCGGAACGGTGCGTTCCTGGTGGGGGACTCCCTGGGGCTCGCGCATCCGTTGACCGCCGAGGGCATCCTCCCGGCGGTGCTCTCGGGACGGGTCTGCGGCGAGGCGATCCTCGATGGTGCAGGGCAGTCCTATGGCGCGCGACTCGCGCTTCATCCCACCTTCCGCGACTACGCACTGACCCGCGAGCTCCTGCGCGCGATCGTCGCCCGCCGGAGCGCGCGCTCTCTTCCTCCGCGGAGGCCTGGCCGTCTGGCCCGCTCGGCCACGGCGCGAGGCTTCGCGTGGATGCTGGGTGGACGGCCGCTTCCGGCGGGCTGGCTGCTCGGCGCGGCCCTGCGCATCGGGGGAGGCCGTGCAGCATGACGGGCGGCGTCGGGCTCCTCTCGCGCGGGCTGGTCGGACGGGCCGAACGGACCGTGCGCCGGCTTCTCGAGTCCGCCGGGGTTCAGGTCGGTGGCGAGCGCCGGTTCGACATCCAGGTGCACGATCCCCACTTCTACCTTCGCGTCCTCCGCGACGGCCGTCTTGGCCTGGGCGAATCCTACGTCGACGGCCAGTGGGACACGGGGGCGCTGGACGAGCTCACCGCCCGGCTGATCGGCGCAGGGGTGAAGAGGCCGTTGCCCAGCTGGCACGGCGCCATCCACCTCATCGCGGCCCGGGTCCGCAATCTCCAGAGCGTCGTCCGCGCGAGACGATCGGTCGCGGACCACTACGACATCGGGAACGATCTCTACCAGGCGATGCTCGGCGAGACGCTCGTTTACTCCTGCGCGTACTGGAACCGGGCCGGAAACCTCGACGAGGCGCAGCGGGCCAAGTTCGGTCTCGTATGCCGCAAGCTCGGCCTGCGGCCGGGGATGAAGGTGCTCGACCTCGGTTGCGGGTGGGGTACCTTCGCCCGGCACGCGGCAAGCAACTACGGAGTCCACGTCACCGGGTACACGCTCTCCAGGGAGCAGGTCTCCCTCGGCACCCAGCTGTGCCGCGGGTTGCCGGTCGAGCTGCATCTCGCGGACTACCGGACCGCGCAGGGCTCCTATGATGCAGTGATCTCCCTCGGGTTGATGGAGCACATCGGCCCGAGGAACCATCACCGCTACATGGAGATCGTCGACCGCTGTCTCGCACCTGGCGGCATCGCCTTCATCCACACCATCGGGAGCAACCGGAGCCAGGTGCTGATCGATGCGTGGTTTCACCGCTACGTGTTCCCCAACGCCGCGATCCCCTCCCTGGCGCAGCTCGCTGGCGCCATGGACGGAATGTTCGTCGCGGAGGACGTTCACAACATCGGACCGCACTATGACCGCACGCTGATGGCCTGGGCCGCCAACTTCGAGCGCGCCTGGCCGCAGCTGAGAGCGCGCTACGGCGACCGGTTCCGGCGCCTCTGGCGGTATTACCTGCTCACGTCGGCAGGGGCGTTCCGCGCCCGGTTCATGCAGCTCTATCAGATCGTCATGACCCGACCCGGCACGCGGCAGCCGGAATGCCGGGTGAGCTGACCCGAGACGTGGAGGCAGGCCGGACTCCGAACCCCGTGGTGGCTCGGGCTGCCGCGACGGTCGCCTGCGCTGGAAGCGTCTCGCTCGCCTAGTACGGGACGAACGCCGGGCGCTTCCGGTCGACCCACTTCCGGACGCTCGGCCGCGACCAGGTGGCATCGACGAAGCGCTGCACCCTGTCGCCGAGCGGGTGCCCGCTCTTCCCCAGCCGCTGGAGCATGAAGGCGAGGTCGGCGTCGGCGATGGTGAAGCCTCCGAAGAGGGTCGTGGCTCCGTGGGGAATCCACGCCTCCGTCGCGACCAGGAGCTTTGCCACCGCCGCCTGCGCTCGCTCGGAGAGAGGCTTCGTCTCGACGTCGTAGAAGATCAACTCGGCAGAACGCTCCTCCCGGATGGGCAGGGAATCGCTCCGCACCCAGGCCATGATCTGCCGCGCCCGGGCGCGCTGGTGAACGTCCTCGGGGAGGAGGCGAGGCGTGCCGGGGAACGCCTCGTCGAGGTACTCGGCGATGGCGCTCGATTCGGAGAGGTGGAAGTCGCGGTGGCGGAGCATCGGGATCCGCGCGGTGATCGAGCGCCGCGCATACTCGGGCAGGCGGTACTCCGCCCGGTGCATCGCGACCTCCTCCAGGTCGTAGTCGAGCTTCTTCTCCTCCAGCGCGACGAAGGAGGAGAAGGCGTAGGGACTGATCCAGAACGCGTCCACCCAGAGGGTCAGGTCGGCCATGCACCCGACCCTCTCACGCCCGCGGCCCGCCCGACCATCACAGTCGGGGCCCGGTCACTCCCCGGCGTCGGGCGCGGCGTGGACGCGGAGGATCCGGAGCTCCAGCGTGTCCCTCGGCCGCTCGACGACGACCGGATCGCCCGCGCGCCGGCCGAGCAACGCCGCGCCGAGCGGCGAGTCCACCCGGACCCATCCACGCTCCGCATCCGCCTCGTCCCCACCCACCAGCCGCAGCGTGCGTCGACTCCCGTCCGCGTCCTCCACCTCCAGGTAGGCACCCAGGACCGCGCGACCATCCGCGCCCGCGTCGGCAGCGGCCGGCACCGCTCGCTCGAGGATTGCATCGAGCTGCTGCCGGCGCTCGGCGGCCCCGGGTTCTTCCGACCCCTCGAGCGCCGCTCGCTCACGAAGCAGACGTGCATGTCCGTCGGCGGTGAGGGGCCGGGGCCCCACCGGCCCGCGGCGCGCCTGTACCGGCGGTGGGAGGAGGTCGTCCTCGCGGGTGAATGCCTTGCTCATGTGACCGTCTGGACGGTGGCCATCCTCCAGCCCCGGAGTCAACCGCGATAGACTCTGGTCGCGGGCTCCCCATGACGCTGGACCCCATCGCCCTCGCCGTTCCCTTCTTCTTCGTCCTCATCGGGCTGGAGCTGTTCTTCGCCCGGAAGCGTGGCCAGCGCGTCTACCGCTTCACCGACAGCTTCGCCGACCTCGGGTGCGGGGTGACCCAGCGGGTCGTGCTCCTCCTCTTCGAGGCATCGCTGCTCGCCGTCTACCAGCTGCTCTACGACCACGGGCGGCTCTGGACCTTCGCCCCGGGGAGCGCCTGGCCCTGGGTGATCGCCATCGTCGGTGTGGACCTCGGCTACTACTGGTGGCACCGGCTGTCCCACGAGGTCAACTTCCTCTGGGCGGTCCACGTCGTTCATCACCAGAGCGAGGACTACAACCTCGCGGTGGCGCTCCGGCAGGCCGTGCTCTCGCCGATCACTGTGATGCCGTTCTATCTGCCGCTTGCGGTGCTCGGCGTCCCCCTGCTTCCCTTCTTCATCGTCAACGCGCTGAGCACGCTCTACCAGTTCTGGATCCACACCGAGCTGGTCGGCCGGATGGGCGTCCTCGAGCACATGGTGAACACCCCCTCACTCCACCGGGTGCACCACGGGGTGAACCCCGAGTACCTGGACAAGAACTACGCCGCCACCTTCATCTGCTGGGACCAGCTCTTCGGGACGCTTCGCCGCGAGGAGGCCCCGGTCGTCTACGGCGTGAGCCACCCGCTGCGGAGCTTCGATCCGGTGTGGGCGCAGGTGCAGCCGCTCTGGGCGCTCTGGCAGGCGGTGCGACGGGCACCGTCGGCGCGAGAGGCGATTCACTTCCTCTTCGCCTCACCGGCATGGCATCCCGACTGGCTCGGTCCGGTGGAGCCCCGCCGGGGCGTGGACCCCGAGGCGCTGCCCAAGTTCGACGTGCATCCCGGCCGACGGCGGGCAGGCTACGTCTTCGCCCAGCTCACGCTCGTCATCGCGGTCGCCTTCGCCCTCCTCACCTGGCACAAGGCGCTCTCCGCGGCGGCGCTGGTGGCCGCGGTGAGCTGGGTCCTGGTGTCGCTCACCGCCGGGGCGGCGCTGCTCGAGGGGCGGCGCTGGGCGGTGGGGCTGGAGATGGTACGGATCGGCGCGCTCGCCGGCGCGGTCGCCATCGTGCTCCTGGTCCCATCGATCGCTCCCGTGCTCCTCGCCAGCCGCTGACGCCCCCTCGAGGCGACGCGTCGCGCCACCGGCGTCCTGAATCGCACGTCGTCGCCACCGCAACGTTCCCGTCCTTGACACCCGGGGAGCCGTCCGGAACTCTGGCCACCGCTGTGCAGCGCACCCTTCCAGGGGGAGGTGCACATGAGGACCAGACGGCAGTTCCTGAAGGACCTCGCCGGCGGTGCAGCGGTGCTCGGCTCGGGAGCGCTGCTTCCCTCGCTGGCACGTGCCGGGGACCCCTCGACGGTTGGACCGGCTTCGTTGCCCGCCGGCACCCTGGAGGCCTCGTTCCTGGAGACGCTCCCGGGCAAGCGGCCGCTCATCAAGCGGACCTACCGTCCGCCGAACTTCGAGACTCCACTCGAGGTCTTCGAGCAGCTCTTCACCCCCAACGACGCCTTCTTCGTCCGCTACCACCTGCCCCGCATCCCCGAGGTGTCCGCCGCCCAGTGGAAGCTGGAGATCGGCGGCGACGCAGTGGAGAAGCCGTTCGCCCTGGACCTTCCGGCGCTCCAGCGCGACTTCGAGCAGGTCGAGCTGGCGGCGGTCTGCCAGTGCTCGGGAAACCGCCGGGGCCTGTCTGATCCTCACGTCGCGGGGGTGGAGTGGGGC
>DASROG010000612.1:0-3211 GCA_035646995.1 Myxococcaceae bacterium | reverse complement strand
CTCGGTGGTGACGTCCGTGACCTGGTCGATGAACGTCGTGCCGTCGCGCAGCTCGATCGCCACCGGGCGCCTGACCAGCACCGCCTCCTCGAGGACGTCCACGAAGCTGCAGCTGCCCACCTCATCCTGTTCGAGCCTGCTCATGTCTTCCGCTCGCGAACATCGACCTCTCGGCGCCGCACGGCAAGGTGTACCGTCCTTCCCCCGATGACACCCGACGAGTTCCGCGCACTTGGACACCAGCTGATCGAGTGGGTGGCCGCCTACCGGGAACGCCTCCCCGACCTGCCGGTCATGAGCCCCGTCCACCCCGGGGACGTCCGGCGCCATTTCGCATCCGCCCCACCCGAGCGCGGGCTGCCTCTGGAGAGCCTCCTCCCACAGCTCGACGCCGCCATCGTTCCCGGCATCACCCACTGGAATCACCCCGGGTTCTTCGCCTACTTCCCGTCCAACTCGACGTTGCCCTCCGTCCTGGCCGACCTGGTCGCCGCCGGCCTCGGCGCCCAGGGCATGAGCTGGCAGACGAGCCCCGCGGCCACGGAGCTCGAGGAGGTGGCGATGGAGTGGCTGCGCCAGCTCGTCGGCCTCCCACCCACCTTCTCCGGCGTCATCCAGGACACTGCCAGCACCGCCACGCTCGTCGCTCTCCTCTGCGCGCGCGAGCGCACCACCGGCCACGGGCAGGGACGCGGCGGCCTCCAGGCGGAGACCGCACCGCTCACCGTCTACGCCTCGGAGATGGCGCACAGCTCCATCGAGAAGGCCGCGCTCCTCGCCGGGCTCGGCCGGGACAACCTGCGGCTCCTTCCCACGGACGAGGCCCACGCCCTCCGCCCCGACGCGCTCGAGGAGGCGCTCCGGACCGACCTCGCGGCCGGCCGCCAGCCCTGCGCCATCGTCGCGACGGTGGGCAGCACCGGGACGACCGCCATCGACCCGGTGGCCCGCATCGGCGAGCTCGCCCGCGCCCACGGGGCATGGCTCCACGTCGACGCGGCCATGGCCGGTACTGCCATGGCCTGCCCCGAGCTGCGCTGGATGTGGGACGGCGTCGAGCAGGCCGACTCGGTCGTGTGGAATCCGCACAAGTGGCTCGGCATCGGGTTTGACTGCACCGCCTACCACGTGCGCGATCCCGACCACCTGGTGCGGGTCATGGCCACCGACCCGAGCTACCTCCGCACAGCGCAGGACGGCGCGGTCAAGAACTACCGGGACTGGGGCATCGCCCTCGGCCGCCGCTTCCGTTCCCTGAAGGTGTGGTTCGTCCTCTCCGCGATCGGCGTGGAGGGCATCCGCGTCGAGGTTCGCCGGCACCTCGCGCTCGCCAGGTGGCTCGCGGATCAGGTCGACGCCACGCCGGGCTGGGAGCGGCTCGCGCCCGTTCCCCTGCAGACGGTGGCCTTTCGCCACAGCCCGGCGGGCATGGGCGCGGCTGCGCTCGACGCGCACAACCTGGCCCTGGCCCGGGCCATCAACGCCTCGGGACGGGCGTACCTCACCCCCGCCGTGGTGAAGGGCGGGCAGCTCCTGCGGGTCTCCATCGGCTCCACCGCCACCACCGCCGAGGACGTCGCCGCGCTCTGGGCCCGGCTCCGCGACACCGGAGCCACGCTCGCCGGCCGGCGCTGAGCCTGGTCGACGGCGCGCGGGAGCATGAACGCGCGGCGCTCTTGCGCCGCTCCGCGAGCCTCCCCCTGGCGCGGGGGGTTCCATGGGCGTCCCCTGTGCGGGGGCTGACCCCCGGGGACGCCGCCTCCTCCATCCCACATTGGACAGTTGCCATCCGCCCGGGGACGATTGGCGCCGGTTCCCCGTGCTGCTCGGCGCTGCCCTCGGTCTGGTCCTCCTCGTCCCACCTCCACATCCGGGAGCGGACGATGCGCGGCTCGAGGTGCTGCTGGCCTCGGTCCGTGGCCGGGCGCTCGAGGCGCGGCTCCTCGGGCTCTCCGAGCAGCTCCGCGGAACTCCCTACACGCACTCGCCCCTCGGCGAAGGGGAGGGCCAGGACCCCGACCCGCGCCTCCGGCTGGACCGGGTCGACTGCCTCACCTTCGTCGAGACGGTGATGGCGCTCGCGCTCTCCGACTCGGTGGAGGACGTGGTGCACGTGCTCGACTCCATCCGCTACCGCGGCCGACCGGACTACGCCGGACGCAACCACCTCATGGAGGCCGAGTGGCTTCCGTCCAACGGCGCGAAGGGCATGGTGCGCGACGTCACCGCGCAGCTCGCCGGCGATGGCGTCGTTCAGGATGCCAAGGTCATCGGCCCCGAGGCCTGGGCGTCGGCCACCGCCCGGGCGCTGGCCCTGCCCTCGGACGCACGTCTCACTGGACGCTTCCCGCTGTCGGTCCTTCCGGTGGACCAGGTCGCGGCCCGCGCCGCCCGGTGGCCGTCGGGAACGCTCCTCCTGGTGGTGCGAGAGGACGCTCCCGGGCGAATCACGCGCGTCAGCCACCTGGGCTTCGTCGTCCAGCGGGGCGGGCACACCTACCTGCGGCACGCGACGCGCGGCTGGAAGGATGGGGTGGTGGACGAGGAGCTCTCCCACCTGCTCGCCCGTCACGCTCGCTACACCTGGAAGGTGAAGGGCGTGTCGCTCTGGGAGGTCCGCGACCCGCGCCCGGCCGCCGACGCGGTCTCGAGCACCACGCGCTGACCCCTCAGGAGGGCTTCGCCGCCTCGCTCTCGCGTTCCTCGTCCTCGGCGGCTTGCTCCGCCTCGGGCGCCATCTCCGCCAGCCGACTCCGCTCGGCCTCCACCAGCGCGCGGGCGCGCGCCACGTGCTCCTCCAGCACGCTCAGCTCGAACCACGGCAGCGCCCAGCCGGTGCCCAGCGCCTCGACCCCGGAGCCGCTCGGATGGTCCGTGCGGAGGACCGCCATCCCCGCATTCCGCAGAACCGCCTCCAGGGCGTCGGCGGTGAACGGATCCTCGGCCTGCGCCACCTGGACGAATCGTTCCGACTCGGGGTTGCCTTCCATGCCCCAGGCACCATAACAGGCACCGCAGGCCGCAAGGAGGCTGCTCCGATGCAACTGCTGGTACGAGGCGTTCACATCCAGGTCAGCGACGCGCTCCGCGAGTACTGCGAGGTCCATCTGGGCCGCGCGCTGGATCGGGTGCTGGGACGCGAACCCGCCGTCCAGGTCGAGGTGCACCTGGTCGACACCACCGGCGAGAACAAGGGCGGCATGGACAAGGA
>DASROG010000611.1:0-3931 GCA_035646995.1 Myxococcaceae bacterium | reverse complement strand
CGGCGCCATCGAGGCGGAGCTGCGCCGGCGCGGCATCTCGCTCGAGGGGTTCGAGTGGGTGAGCCGGCGGCTCTCCGACGTCCTTCGCGCCCTCGAGGCCGATGCCCGCCGCGAGGTGGAGCGCCAGGCACGGGCGCGGCTGCGCGGGACGTCGGGGGTGCTGGCCGAGCGCAGCTTCGCCAGCCTCAGCCAGGCCGAGCTGACCCAGGTGCAGCACGCCGTCCGCCGGCTCGCCGAGCGGCTGAAGACCCGGCTGGTCCGTCGGGGGCGCAGCCGCCGGAAGGGCACGCTCAACGTCCGCCGCACGCTCCGGCGGAACATGTCCTGGGGCGGGATGCCCATGGTCCCGGTGTTCCGGGCGCGGCGTCCGCAGCGGCCCGAGGTGGTGGTGCTCTGCGACGTCTCCGAGTCGGTGCGGAACGTGAGCCGGCTGATGCTCCTCTTCACCCACACCCTGCAGTCGCTCTTCGCCCGGGTCCGGAGCTTCGTCTTCGTCTCCGACCTGGGAGAGGTGACCGAGCTGTTCCGGACCCTGGAGCCCGAGCGCGCCCTCGACCTGGCCGTGACCGGGAAGGCAGTCTCGCTGCAGTCGAACTCCAACTACGGCAACGCGCTGGCCAGCTTCGTTCGCCGCGAGCTCCCGGGCGTCACCCGGCGGACCACGGTGCTGATCATCGGCGACGGCCGGAACAACCAGAACCCGCCCAACGTCTGGGCGCTCCGGGACATCCGCCGCAAGGCGCGCCGCCTGGTGTGGATCTGCCCCGAGGAGCGTCGGGCCTGGGGGGTGGGGGACAGCGAGATGGACCTCTACGCCCGGGTGTGTGACCAGGTGGTGGTCGTGCAATCCCTCTCCGATCTCGATCGGCTCGCCGACCAGCTCGTACCCGCGGGGGCTCACTGATGGAGCGCTCGGGGGACGATGCCGCCGGCGGCGACGCGCGGACCCTGTCCTTCGCCGCCTACCGCATCGACGCGGCCCTCCTCGACCAGCTACTTCGCTACCAGCGGACGCTGCTCCAGGAGCTGGCACAGGGGTGGAGCCCGGCGGCGATGGCCTCGGCGCACCGGCTGGCGCTCGCCTCGTCCGGCCTCTCCCAGGAGGTGGTGGAACGCGCGCTCGCCGTCCTCCGGCGTTTCGCCGGGAACCGGGAGGTCGCGGGGCGGCTGCGGGCCCGTTCCGGCTCGGTCGATCCCGGGCGAGCGGAGGATCTCCAGGGGCGCCTGGCAGCGCTGGACCGGGAGCTCCGCGCGCGCGACGACCCGGACACCATCGGGCTGCTTCTGCAGCACGAGGACACGCTGCTCGACCTCCACCGGCGCCTCTCCCGTCTCCTCGGGTCCTGACCCGGGTGCTCGCCGGATGCGGCACGCCGCGTCCCGTTTCCGGAACGCGCGGGGCGAGGACGTGCCGTTCGCCGCACGCCGGCGCCGTCTGGCCCGGGGCACGCGAGTTGCTCACCGTTCACCCCTCCGGAGGAGCTCCATGCGGATGAACGACCTCGCCCAGGATCTCCGCCTCGCGCTCCGCGCGCTGGCGCGCTCGCCGGCCTTCACCCTCGCGGTCCTGGTGACGCTCGCGCTGGGAATCGGCGCCAGCACCGCCATCTTCAGCGTGATCTACGGCGTCCTCCTCCGGCCCCTTCCGTACCCACAGGGAGAGCGGCTGGTTCACCTCACCCAGCCCGCTCGGCTGGCGGGGGTGAAGAACGTCGGGATCTCCCCGGTGGAGTTGCGGGAGCTCCGCAGCCGCGCGACCAGCGTGACCGACCTGGTCGAGTACCACTCCATGCCCTTCGTGATTCTCGGAGGCCAGGAGCCGGAGCGGGTGCAGACCGGCGTGGTCTCGGCCGAGTTCTTTCAGACGCTGGGGGTGCGTCCACTGCTGGGGCGACTGTTCGAGAAGGGGGAGGATCGCCCCGGGGCGCCGGCCGTGCTCCTGCTCAGCTACAAGTACTGGCAGACGCACCTCGGGGGGGATCCGGCGGTCGTCGGCCGGTCCTTCACCATGAACGACCGGGCACACACCGTGGTCGGCGTCCTCCCCAACATCCCGCAGTACCCGGCGGAGAACGACGTGTACATGCCGGTGGACTCCTGCCCCTTCCGCCGAGCGGCGACCTGGGACCAGGTGCGGAGCGTTCGCGGGCTCACCGTCTTCGCCCATCTCGCACCCGGGGTGGACGTCCGCCGGGCGCGGGCGGAGCTGGCGCTTCTCGGCTCCAGCTGGCAGCAGGAGCACCCGGAGGATTACCCGAAGGCGCAGGGGCTCGCCCTCGACGCGCTGATGCTCCAGGACGAGCTCACCGCGACCGCGCGTCCCATGCTGCTCCTCCTCCTGGCGGCGACCGGGTTCCTCCTCCTCATCGTCTGCTCCAACGTCGCGAACCTGACCCTGGCCCGCATCCAGCGGCGGGAACGCGAGCTGGCGGTGCGGACCGCGCTGGGGGCCTCGCGCGGGCGCATGCTGGCGCACCTCCTCACCGAGAGCGTGACCCTGGCGGTCGTCGGTGGGCTGCTCGGACTGGGCCTGGCGGCAGTGGGGTTGCCGCTGCTCGTGGCCTTCGCCGCAAAGCTGAGCACGCGGGCGGTGGAGGTCCGCCTGGACTGGGTGGTGCTGGCGTTCAACCTGCTCGTCTCGCTCGGGACCGGCGTGCTGGTGGGAGCGCTCCCGTCGCTCCGCCGGACGCGTGACCTCTCGGGGGAGCTGAAGGATGGAGGCGCCGCCGGCGCCCGTCCGTCTGGCCGCCGCGCCCGGAGCGCGCTGGTCGTCGCGCAGGTGGCGATCTCCTGCGCGCTGCTCATCGGCGCAGGGCTCTTCCTCCGCAGCCTGCACGAGCTCTCGCTGGTCGACGTGGGCATCGATCTGGAGCACGTCCAGACCGCGCGGGTAGGGCTGGACTTCACCCGCTACGGCGGCACCGACCAGTCGAAGACGCGGCAGCTGGTGGACCGGCTCGTCGAGCGCCTCGCCTCCGCTCCAGGGACCGTCTCCGTCGGCGTCGGCAACGCCGTTCCGCTGCGCGGCTCCACGCCGTTCAGCGCCGCGTACGTGATCGAGGGCCAGGCGATCGACGAGCATCAGCCCGCGGGCCAGGCCACCTTCAACGCGGTGACCCCGGAGTACTTCCGCACCCTCGGCATTCCGGTGGTGAAGGGCCGGGTGTTCACCCGCACCGACCGGAACCAGGACGCCCCGGTGGTGGTGGTGAACCAGACACTGGCCCGGCGTCGCTTCGCGACCGAAGAGCCCCTGGGACGCCGGCTGTCGTTCGACGGCGGCAAGCAGTGGGCGACCATCGTCGGCGTGGTGGGGGACACCCGCCAGCAGGACCTCACCACCCCGGTGATGGAGGAGGTGATCGGTGTCTTCGCCGAGACCGGCTTCAACGATCTCCGGCTGTTCGTCCGGAGCCAGGCGGGCCCCCAGGCCATCTCCCGGCAGATCCGAGACGCGGTGCGCGAGCTCGATGCCCAGCAGCCGATCACCGAGATGCAGCCGCTCGCCGAGCAAAGAACCCAGGCGCTCGCCCCGCACCGGCTGGTCGCCTCGCTCCTCGGCCTCTTCGCCGCGCTGGCGCTCGCCATCACCGCCTCCGGTCTCATCGGCGTCGTCGCCTACAGCGTGAGCCAGCGCACCCGGGAGATCGGCGTCCGCCTCGCGCTGGGCGCCGCGCCCGGGACCGTGCTCCGGATGGTTCTGGGGCAAGGGATGGCGCTCGTGCTCGGCGGGCTCTGCCTCGGGCTCGCCACGGCGGTGTGCTTGGGTCAGCTCGGCCGCAGCCTGCTCTTCGGGGTCGCACCGCTCGATCCGCTCACCTACGTCACGGTGCCGCTGGTGCTGCTGGGCATCAGCCTCGCCGCCTGTGCGCTCCCGGCGCGGCAGGCAACGCGGGTGGACCCGATGCTCGCGCTCCGATCGGAGTGATCC
>DASROG010000610.1:0-3501 GCA_035646995.1 Myxococcaceae bacterium | reverse complement strand
CGAGGAGTGTTACGTGCGCCCGCTGATCTGGCTCGCCGAGGGCGGCTGGAACCTCACCGTCGATGCGGGCAAGCCGTACTTCGGGATCGCGGTGTGGGAGTGGAAGGCGTACCTCGGCGCCGAGGCGATGGAGAACGGCGTGCGGGCGAACGTCTCGTCCTTCACCCGTCACCATCCGAACGTGATGATGACCAAGGCGAAGATCACCGGGAACTACCCCAACTCGGTGCTGGCGAAGACCGAGTCGCTGCGCCTGGGCTTCGAGGAGGCGATCATGCTCGATGCCCAGGGGCTGGTGGCGGAGTGCACCGGGGAGAACATCTTCCTGGTCAAGGACGGGGTGCTCTTGACGCCTCCCGACGCCACGGTGCTCGAGGGGCTCACCCGCGACTCGATCATCCAGCTGGCCCGCGAGATGGGTCACGAGGTGGTGAAGCAGCCCGTCTCCCGCGACGCGCTCTACGGTGCCGACGAGGTCTTCGTCTGCGGAACGTCAGCGGAGGTGGTGGCGCTCCGGGAGATCGACTTCCGCACCATCGGGAACGGACGCATGGGGCCGGTCACCCGCAAGCTCCAGGCCGCCTACCTCGCCGCGGCGCGCGCGCAGCTGCCGGGGCACGAGCACTGGCTCACCGCCGTCACCCCTGCCCCGCCTGGCAAGGTCGCCGCCACGGGCTAGGAGGACGGCGTCCCTTCGCCCGGCTCACGCTGGGAGCGGCGGGAAAAGCGGAGGACGGCCCGGAACAGCTCCTCGATGTCCTCGGGGTCGAGGTGCAGCGCCTCGGCCCAGGTGCGCCGCTCGGCGAGAAGGCGGGCCTCCCGTTCCGGGTCCACGATGGGCTGCCCGAGGTGCGCCTTGGCTCTGCCGGCCCGCTGCGCCAGCGCGGCCCGCCGGGCGAAGAGGGCCATCAGCTCGCGGTCCAGGTCGTCGATGAGCTCCCGCGCCTCCTGGAGCTGCGGCGAGCGCGTCCCGAGATCGGGGATCGCGAAGCGGGCCGATTCAGGCCCCACCTCGGCCGGGGCCTCATCGAGCGCCCGATCGATCTCCGTGAGCGCCTGGAGCAGCTGGTGCCGGGCCTCCGGCGCGAAGGGGTTCTCGCGCTGGATCGCGGTGAAGAGGTGACCCGCGTCGGAGCGCACCGCCTCGATGGTGCGGGAGATCGCCTGGAACGAGGGCGGGGCAAAGGGCACCTCCATGCCCGCGCCGGCGTCGAGCATGCCCTTGGCGACGAAGAAGGTGAGGGCGTGGGTGTGGGCCATCAGTCGGTCGTGACGCGCGGGCGTCTGCTCGATGACCTCGCAGCCGATGCGCCGCCAGAGCTCCGCCACCTGGGTCGCCGCCTCCGGATGGTGTGGGGATGGACAGACCACGACGCGAAGAGGCCGCTCGGCGAGGGCCAGGCTCACAGGGCCGAACAGAGGATGGGTCGCGACCCAGGGGATGGCGTCCCCCAGCACGGCTTCGAGGTCCGCGTACGGGTGCACCTTCACGCTTCCCACGTCGAGGACGATCTGCTCGGGCCCGAGGTGCGGTTTCAGCGACTCGAGCGCCTCGCGGGTTCGCGGGACCGGGACGGCGAGCACCACGAAGCTGGCGCCCGAGACGAGCTCGGGCAGCGTGCTGGCCCGCGCGGCCACGGGCACGCCAGCCCGCGGATCGAGCGCACGGTACGGAACTCCTGCGTCCCCGAGGAGCGAGCCCAGGGCTCTCCCGAAACGCCCGAACCCCAGGATCGCGACCACCATCGACTCGATTCTACCAACGTTCGAGGCGCGGGGGCCGGAAGTGGCCTCCAGATCGATGGAGCAGAGCCGGCAGCGGGACCCTGCAGCCTCGCTTCCGGTGCCTACCTAGAAATGCCGGCTTGCCTCAGCCGCGAATCGGCTGCGGCGCTGGCTGCGGTCGTCGCCGCAGCGGGCTGGCTAGCGCGCCGCGTGGGGCGCGCCGCCGAGCGCCTTCAGCTCGGCCTCGACCTTCTGCTCCGTCTCCGTGTTGCGCTGGCTCGCCGGCAAGCTTCGCAGCAGCGAGAGCTGCTCCTGGAGCACGGGAGCCCGATCCTTCCCCTGCGCCTCGAGGATGCGCGCCTTCAGCCCGAGGATGCCCACCTTGCGGGGACCCTGCGTCATCAGCGCCAGCGCGCGGTTCACCGCCGCCTCGGCCTCGGGGGCCCGCTTCTGCTCCAGGAGGACGCGGGCGAGGCGCGCGGGGGGGTTGTAGTCCCCGGGCATCTCCTTCTCCCGCGCGGCGAGCAGCTTCTCCGCCTTGGCCGGCTCGCCCAGGTAGAGGTAGGTCTCGGTCCGGTGCGCGTCGAAAGTCGCCGCGGTCGCCACGTCCGGCGCCTTCGCCGCCGCCGACTCGAGGACCACCGCACGCTTCCGCATCGCGGCCACCGCCTCGTCGTGCCGCTTCAGCTCGTCGAGGTGGTCAGCCAGAGCCGAATAGATCGAGCTCCGATCGTCCGCCGACAGCGCCGCCTTCGGGTCGGCGGCGAGCTCGTTCAAGCGCTTCAGCCCGGCCGCGAGCAGCACCTTGACCTCCGGGGAGTCGCCCGACTTCGCCGCGCAGGTGACGGCCGAGTCGGCCAGGTCCGCTCCGGTCGGGGTGGCCTTGATGCGGGGCAGCTCCACTCCGGCCAGCGCCACGCACTCCTTCAGCGCCTCGGGTGTGCGGGTCGCCGCCAGCGCCGAGAGGAGAAGGTTGATGCGCCCGGGTCGCAGCGGGTCGCTCGGGGCGGAGAGGCTCACGGCCCGGCGGTAGGCGGTGGCCGCGGCGGCGTGGTCCTGCTTCTGCTGCGCGGCGTGCCCTTCCTGCTCGGCGAGCGCGGCCTTGGACACCTTGCCGCCCTTGCGTGTCGCCTGCCACGCCGCGGCCTTCTCCTGCACGAACTGGCGCATCTCGCTCACCGAGGAGGTCCCCAGCCAGCGGCCGATGACCTGCTCGGTGTCCGGATCGATCATCAGGAACGTCGGCAGCCCGTCCGCGGGGAACTTCTCCACCACCTCACGGTTCTTCTCCGCCTCCGTCTCCACGGCGAGCCAGACCACCGCGTCCTTCGCCGGGCGCAGACCCGCGTCGGGGAAGACGAACGAGCGCATCGACAGGCAGGAGTGACACCAGGTGGCCCAGCTGTCGAGGAACAGGGGCTTCTTCTCCGCCTTCGCCTTCGCCAGGGCGCCCCGGTAGTCGTCCTCGAGGAAGACGATGCCGGACGGGGGAGGCTTGCTCGCGGCGTGAGATGCGGCGGCCGGCGCGGCGATGACGGTCAGGCTCAGCAGGGCGGAAAGCATGGGCGGCCACAAGCTAACCCGCTCTGCAACCGCCCGCCTCGCGGGATCAGCGAACTGCCTGAAATCCCTCCGCTCCGGCCGGCCCCGGGACGCCCGGCGTTCCGGCGGGGCGCCCTGGTGAATCGCCACCCCGGCTGGCGCGTCGAAGTGATTGAGGATGCAACGATGAAGAACCTTCTTGCCGCAGCGCTGTTGCTGGGCCCGCTCCTGGCC
>DASROG010000609.1:0-6947 GCA_035646995.1 Myxococcaceae bacterium | reverse complement strand
GGAAGGCACGGTGGCCCTCGGCGTCGAGGCGCTGCTCGGACAGGAGGAGGCGGTGCTCAAGGCGCTCTCGCGCCCGCTGGACCGGGTCGCGGGCCTGGCGGGGGTCACCATCCTCGGCAACGGGCGCCCGGTGTTCATCCTCGACGTCCCGAGGCTCCTGGCCTGAGGCGAGCGCGCTCCTGAATGCTCGCCCTCGCGGTCCGCCTCCTGCTCCTCGGAACCCCGGTGCTCTCCGAGGCCGATCTGCGCGTCGTCGAGCGGCTGGCGTGGCGCGCCGGGGTGCCCAGGGGCGCGGTGGAGTCGCTGTCCACCGACGTCACGGGGGACGGCGCCCCGGACGTGGTCCTCCTCACCCGGACCTCCGACCGCCTGGTGCTCTTCGTCGCCGAGGGACCGATCTCCCCGGTGGGCCGGTGGTGGCGGGTGGATCTGCACCGCGGCAGCGGCGCCGGGGAGCTGTGCGTTCCGGCCACCGCCACGCGCGTCCTGGTCGAGGACCACGGGGTAGTGTCGCACGCCCTGGAGTGCGACCGCGAGCGGACCGGCGCCTGTCCGACCCCGCGAGGACGGGCCCTCCGCGTGGAGGCCTCGCCCGCCGCGGGAGGCCGGTCGCAGGTCCGCTGCCCGGCGGTCCACGTCTTCTTCGACGGGAGCGACCTTCGCTTCTGGTCCGGCGCCGTCCGGGCGGACGCTTCCCAGGCCAGCATTCCCGCCGGCCCGTTTGCACCGTAGGGTAGACCCGTGCCCGCCGAGCTCACCGAGGCCCAGGCAGACGCGCTCCGAGAGCTGACGAACGTCGGCGCCGGACACGCCGCGCGCGCGCTGTCCACGCTGCTGGGGGGCGAGAAGTTCGGGCTCTGGCCGCCGCTGGTCCGGCACCTGGACCACTCCCAGCTCACCGCGCTCCTCGGAGGGAAGGGCGCGCCCCTCACCGCGGTCAGCGCCGAGCTCCGGGGCGGGGTGGGAGGCGCGATGGCGCTGGTCTTCACCGAGCCGCACGTACAGACGCTCACCTCCCGGCTGCTGGGGGCTGCCGGACAGCGCTTCCAGACCCCCGAGGTCGCTCTCCGGGACGCGGCGAACCTCGTCTTCGCCGCGGCGCTCGATGCCACCGCGCGGCTCTCGGGCGCTCGAGCGCTGCACTCGGTGCCGGTGGTGGGCGAGGGGCCGGCGGAGATGATTGCCCGGATGTGCATCCCCGCCGAGCGGGGCTGGGTGCTGGAGGCCGAGCTGTACGCCTCACCGCTCTCCGGGCGGTACCTGCTGCTCCCCGACGGGGCCGGACTGACCACGTTCCTCCGCGGCCTGAAGATGGCGTAAGCCACGGTCCTGTCCGTGGACCCCACTCGCCTGAGGAAGCTGCTCGAGGACGTCAAGCGCGGCCGCGCCAGCGTGGACGGGGCCACGCGCGCCCTCACCGATCTTCCGTTCGCCGAGCTCGGCTACGCCACCGTGGACACCCACCGCAGCGTGCGCTTCGGCTTTCCGGAGGTGGTGTACGGCGAGGGGAAGGCCCCGGAGCAGCTCCTCGGCATCGTCGAGGTGCTCGTCCAGCGGAAGCAGCCGGTGCTGGTGACCCGGCTCACCGAGGAGAAGGCGGCTCCGCTGCTCCAGCGCTGGCCGAGGGGACGTTGGCATCCCGAGGCCCGCATCTTCCACCTGCCGCAAGGGCGCCCCCGCGCCGGCCGAGTGGCCGTGACCTGCGCCGGCACCAGCGACCTTCCGGTGGCGGAGGAGGCCGCGCTCACCGCCGAGGCCATGGGAGCCACCGTGGCCCGCATCTACGACGTGGGGGTGGCCGGCCTGCACCGCCTGCTGCGCCGCCGGAGGGAGATCCAGGAGGCCCACGTGGCCATCGCCGTCGCCGGCATGGAGGGGGCCCTGGCCTCGGTGGTGGGTGGCCTGGTGGGCATCCCGGTGGTGGCGGTTCCGACGAGCGTCGGCTACGGAGCGAACTTCAAGGGTCTGTCCGCGCTCCTCACCATGCTCAACTCCTGCGCCCCCAACGTCGCGGTGGTGAACATCGACAACGGCTTCGGCGCCGGCTTCTACGCGGCGCTGGTCAGCCGCAGCGTGACCCGGAAGGGCAGGGGTCGATGAGCACCGTGCTCTACCTCGAGCCGGTGGGGGGCATCGCCGGGGACATGTTCCTCGCCGCGATGCTCGACCTGGGCGTGGACCCACGCGCCCTCGAGGAGGGGCTTCGGACCCTCGGGCTCGACGGGTGGGGCTTCGAGGTGAGCCGCGCGGTGCGCCAGGCCATCTCCGGCGTGCACCTCAACGTGGCCCTCTCCTCGGAGGTGCCGCACGTGCATCGCGGGCTGACCGACATCCTCGGCCGCATCGACGCGAGCGCCCTCCCGTCGCGGGCGAAGGCGCAGGCCCGGGCGGTGTTCGAGGTCATCGGCCGTGCCGAGGCAAAGATTCACGACGTGCCGCTGGAGTCGGTCCACTTCCACGAGGTGGGCGCGGTGGACAGCATCGTCGACGTGTGCGGCGCGGCCCTGGCGCTGGAGCTGCTGGGGCAGCCGGAGGTGGTCTCCGCGCCACCCCCGCTCGGCAGCGGGATGGTGGAGACGATGCACGGGCGCCTCCCGGTACCGGTCCCCGCCACGCTGGAGATCCTCCGTGACCTCCCGGTGCGCTTCGAGGGGCAGGGCGAGCTCACCACTCCCACGGGGGCGGCGCTGCTACGGGCCCTGTCGCGGCCCGGACCGCCGCCGGCGATGCGGCTGGAGCGCACCGGATACGGGCTCGGGCGCCGGGAGCTGCCCGACCGCCCCAACGTGCTCCGGGCCACTCTGGGCACGCCGCTCGAGGCCAGGGAGTCGGACGTGTGGGAGCTGGCGGTCACGCTCGACGACGCGACGCCCCAGCTGCTCGGCTACCTGGTGGAGGCGCTGCTCGCCCACGGAGCGCTCGACGCCTGGGTCGCGCCGGTGACCCTGAAGAAGAGCCGGCCGGGCCACGTGCTCTCGGTGCTCGTCTCCGGGGACGAGCGGGAACGGGTGGTTCGCCGCCTCCTCACCGAATCCCCCACGCTGGGAGTGCGGGCGTGGCCGGTCCAGAGGACGGTGCTCGACCGCACCCACGTGGAGGTGGAGACAGCGCACGGACCGGTCCGGGTGAAGGTGGGGAGTCTGGACGGGGAGATCCTGAACGCGGCCCCGGAATACGAGGACGTCCGGGCCCGGGCAGAGGCGGCCGGCATTCCCTTCAAGCAGGTGTGGGCCGAGGCTCTGGCGGCGTACGCTCGCCGCCGCTGATGTGGATGCCCCGGGGTGACCCCGGGGCCGACGACGGGAGGACGAGATGCCCGAACAGAACTGGGACGAGCGGCTGCTCGAATACGTGCGGAGGACCGGCGAGGACCTGAAGCGCACCGGCGAGGAATTCCTGGAACAGACCCAGAAGACCTTCGAGGAGCTCCGGGACCCGGCCCAGCAGGAAAAGCTGAAGGCGCGTGTAAGCGAGCTGCGCACCTGGGCAATGTCCAAGTTCGAAGAGGCGAGGAGTCGGGCAGAGGAAGCCCTGGGCATCGAGCGCCCGAAAGCGGCACCCCCGCGGTCGGGCAAGACCCGCAGACCGGCGGCCAAGAAGGCGAAGGGAGCCTCCCCGACCACACGCAAGACGGCCGGCGCGGGCAAGCGCGCAAAGGGGCGCCAGCGCTGACCGCCGGGTCACCGACTGACGTCCGTCACCTGTGTCACAATCAGCAGTTCCGGTGAGTTCCGAGTCAGGCAAGTTCTCCGCGGACATCGGCGAGGACGTCATCGCCGCGGCCCTGGAGAGCGTGGAGAAGCAGCGCGAGGCCGCGACGGAGGAGGTGTCCGTCGCGGTGCCGGAAGGCGCGCCCGTGGAGGAGCTCGCCCTGCTGCGGGCCCGGCTCGAGGCGCTCGAGGCAAGGGAGCGCGAGCTGACGGGGCAGGTGGACCAGGAGCGCGAGCGCACACTCCGGGCCCTGGCGGACCTGGACAATGCGCGGAAGCGGGCCCAGCGGGAGCGCGAGGAGGTCGTGCGCTACGGATTGGAACGGGCCTTGAAAGACCTGCTCCCGGTCATCGACAACCTGGACCGGGCGCTCGACCTCGGCGACCGGGCCGGCAAGTGGGACGGCCTCGCCGAAGGCGTGAGGATGACGCGCAAGCTGCTGGAGGACACGCTGGCCAAGCAGGGCCTCAAGGCGTTCACCGCCCGCGGAAAGCCGTTCGACCCCCACCTGCACGAGGCCATGGGCCACGAGGAGCGGGAGGACCTGCCGCCGAACACGGTGAGCACCGAGGTGCTGCGGGGCTTCACCCTGCACGACCGGCTGGTCCGCCCGGCCCTGGTCATGGTCGCCCGTGCGCCGGCGGCCGCGGCTGCTTCCGCCGAGGAGCCCAGGGTGGCGGAGGTGACACCGGCGTCGCCTGAACCCGAAGCCTCCGGGGGGAACAGCTAGGGACCATGGCGAAGGTCATCGGAATCGACCTGGGAACGACCAACAGCTGCGTCGCGGTGATGGAGAGCGGCGAGCCGGTGGTCATCCCCAACAGCGAGGGCAGCCGGACGACGCCGTCCATGGTCGGCTTCACCGAGAACGGTGAGCGGCTGGTGGGGCAGATCGCCAAGCGCCAGGCCATCACCAACCCCGAGGCGACGCTCTACGCCGTGAAGCGGCTCATCGGGCGCAGGATCGACGCGCCGGAGACGAAGAGGGCCATCGCCCTCAGCAGCTTCAAGGTGGTGGCCTCGCCCAACGGTGACGCCTGGGTGGACGTCCGGGGCAAGCTGCTCAGCCCGCAGGAGATCAGCGCCCAGGTCCTGCTCAAGATGAAGTCCACCGCCGAGGACTACCTGGGCGAGCCGGTCACCGAGGCGGTCATCACCGTCCCCGCCTACTTCAACGACAGCCAGCGCCAGGCCACCAAGGACGCGGGGCGCATCGCCGGGCTGAACGTGCTGCGGATCATCAATGAGCCCACCGCTGCCGCTCTGGCCTACGGGATGGACAAGGAGACGCAAGGCTCCAAGACCGAGCGGGTGGCGGTGTACGACCTGGGCGGCGGAACGTTCGACATCAGCATCCTCGAGCTGAACGGCGGCGTCTTCGAGGTGCGCAGCACCAACGGTGACACCTTCCTCGGGGGCGAGGACTTCGACCAGCGGATCATCGACTGGCTCGCCAAGCGCTTCAAGGACCAGACCGGGATCGAGCTGCGCACCGACCGGATGGCGCTGCAGCGGCTGAAGGAGGCCGCCGAGCGGGCGAAGCACGAGCTCTCCAGCGCGCCGGACACCGAGATCAACCTCCCGTTCATCGTGGCCGACGCGAGCGGGCCCAAGCATCTCACCGACGCCATCGACCGCCAGACGCTCGAGTCACTGGTCATGGACCTGGTGGAGAAGACGCTCGAGCCCTGCCGGATCGCGCTCAAGGACGCGGGGCTCACCACGCAGGCCATCCATCAGGTGCTGCTGGTGGGCGGCATGACCCGCATGCCGCTGGTGCAGCGGCTGGTGAAGGAGTTCTTCGGCAAGGAACCCCACAAGGGCATCAACCCCGACGAGGTGGTGGCGGTCGGCGCCGCCATCCAGGGCGGCGTGCTCAAGGGCGAGGTGAAGGACGTCCTGCTGCTCGACGTCACGCCACTGTCGCTGGGGGTGGAGACCGCCGGCGGTGTGGCCACGCGCATCATCGACAAGAACACCACCATTCCCTGCAAGAAGAGCCAGGTCTTCTCCACCGCGGTGGACAACCAGCCGCTGGTCTCGGTGCACGTCATCCAGGGCGAGCGCGAGATGGCCGCGGACAACAAGACGCTGGCCCGGTTCGAGCTGGTGGGCATCCCTCCCGCGCCCCGCGGCGTGCCGCAGATCGAGGTCTCGTTCGACATCGACGCCAACGGCATCGTTCACGTGAGCGCCAAGGACCTCGGCACCGGGAAGCAGCAGCAGGTCCGCGTGGTGAGCAGCTCCGGCCTCAGCGAGACCGAGATCCAGCAGATGATCAAGGACGCGCAGACGAACGCTGCGGACGACAAGCTCAAGCGCGAGCTCGCCGACCTGCGCAACAACGCCGAGGGGCTCATCTACACCACTGAGAAGAGCCTGGAGGAATACGCCCACGTCGTCACCCCGAAGGACGTGACCGAGATCCAGGCGGACGTGGAGAACCTCAAGAGCCTCATGAAGCAGGACGATCCGGGAAAGCTGAAGGAGGCGCTGCAGCGGCTGGAGAGCAGCGCCTACCGGATCGCCGACGCGATCTACGCCGACCAGGCCAAGTCATCAGGCTGAGCGCACGGGGGGCGGGCACGCGCCCGCCCCGCCCGGCAGCTCGCCGGCGATTCGCCGCCGCTCACTGCACGCCTGGACTCCGGGACAGGGGCCGTCCGTGCGGCTGCGAATACCGACCGGTCGCTGGGCAAGCCCGCACGGGCAGATCCCGCTACATCGCGTCGACGGAGGCGACGGATGGGCCGGCGGACCGTTCCCTCGGAAGTGGTGCGAAACATCGAGCTCCTGGTGGGCGTGGCGCTCCCGCTCTTCCTCACCGGGGTCTGGCTCCAGGACCACCTGACCGGTTCCGGGCACTGGGCCCGTCCCATCGAGTCGGGGTTCTTCGAGTGGCTGTCCCTCGTGCCGCTCCTCGCCTTCCTGGGCCTCCTGCACTCGGTGGCCGTGGCCTGGGTCGCGGGGCTCCTCCCGCGGGCGGCGAGCCGGACGGTGGTGCTCGTGCTCGCGCTGCTGATGGTGCCGCTGCTGGTGCTCGCCGGTCGCCCGGTGGAGATGCTCGCCCGCTACGCCGTCCCGCTGCTGGTCGCGCTCGCGGTCTACGCCCTCGCCAGCCGCATCCCCGGAACGCGGGCCACGCCGCCGGAGGATGACCTTCGCACCGCGCCGCTCAGCGAACACGAGCTGCTCGGCCCCAGGGAGTCCCCCACGCTCGAGGCGCCTCCCGCACC
>DASROG010000608.1:0-5848 GCA_035646995.1 Myxococcaceae bacterium | reverse complement strand
CAAGCGCTGGACGGGAAAGACTCCCCAGCAGTACCGGGCGACGACGCTGAACACCTGAAAGCGTGCTGCGAGGCCGCGTCGCCGGATGCAAGGAAACTGGCGGGAGAGGTCAATGCCTTCGGACGACCCCCGGAGCATCCTTCTGTCGTCGGATGCGCCCGCCCCGACCACAGGAGATCGCGATGGACCTCTCGGGTCAGTCAGCTGAAGCCAGCCTCACCGTCCAGCCGGGCGACACCGCGGACGCGCTGTCCCTCTCCAGCGAGGACGCCTTCCCGGCGGTCTTTGCGACCTCCCGGATGATCGCCCTCATGGAGATCGCCGCCGCCAGGCTGATGAGGCCCCTCTTGAAGGAGGGAGAGCTGTCGGTCGGGGTGTCGGTCAACGTCACCCACGGTGCCGCGACGCCGGCGGGCTGTCAGGTCCGCGCGGTGGCCACCTCCCTGGGCATGGAGTGCAAGCTCCATCGCTTCAAGGTCGAGGCGTTCGATGAGGCGGGGCCGATCGGCTCCGGCGAGCACCTCCGGGCCATCGTCACGACCGCGCGGCTCGTCGGCAGTGCAGAGAAGCGCAGAGGATCGAACCGCGGCTGAAGACGCGGCCCGCCCACAGTCCCCACGAGCGTCGGACCACGGTCGATTGGTGGACGCGGCCACGTGCATCACGTCCCCAGCGGCCTCGCCGTCCGCGCTCCGTCTCGCCGCGCCTGAACGAGACGACCAGCGCGGGTCCCCGGCTTCCGCGGGCCCGGCTCCGACCTGGCCGCTGCCGGCGTGCCCGACCGTCGTCTCAGGCGGCGAGCGCCTGAGGAACGGCGGTGGCGGTGGACCGGCCGGTCACCTCCCGGAGCGGGACCGGGCTTCCGGACCCGGACAGCGCGGCGTAGCGGTGATGGATCGCGAGCGCCACGCCGATCCAGGCCACGCACAGGATGAGGTCCACCCAGCCCGGAGTCTGGGATGCAGGGACGAGTCGAGATCGGAATCCGGGTGGGCGAGATCCTGCGCGGCCGGGCGGAGAGAGGGGCACCTCGAGGCGAAGGCCGATGGCTCCCGGGCCGGACGTCAGATCGTTGCGCTACAGCGATTCGGCGTGGGGCACGAGCGTTCGTACGCGGTGCCCCGATCGATGTGGTTGGGCAGACGGTCGGCGACGGGCGCGCGCGTCTGACAGAGATCCTGCGCGGGGCACGAGCGATGCCCCGGTGCTCCGATGAATGCGGCTGCCGCCGGTCCGCGTGCGTCCGCTCGTCGTCCCTGGGCTCGAGCAGACGCGATCGTGGTCGCGTCCTGCTCTCCACCTCCGAAGCCACCGGATGCCGGCGTGAACGGAGCGAGCTTGCTCGTCGCTGATCCTGCGCAAGGCGATTCCTTGCGTGTGCACGGGCACGTTCCTCGCCCGCGCTGATCCTCCGTGGGCGGGTGTCGTTCGCTGTCAGACCGCTCCGGTACGCACACTCGAAACGGCGGGCGTTTGCACGAGAGGAGCGGTCGGTTGCGCTGGGTGTTTCCGGGTGGAGAGCCAGATGTCGAGTCGCAGCGTCGCGCCGCCCGCCGTCTCGCCATCGAGCTCGGGCTGGACCCGCTCGCCGCGCGCGTCCTCGTTGCCCGCGGCGTCGCAGAGCCCCAGGACGCCGCCCGTTTCCTTTCCCCCGAGCTCACCGACCTTCCCGACCCGTTCCGGATGAAGGGCATGTCCGCAGCGGTCGAGCGCCTCACCCGCGCCATCGTCGAGCGCGAGCAGGTGACCCTCTACGGCGACTACGACGTCGACGGGGTCTGCTCCACCGCGCTGCTCTCGCTGTTTCTCGACGCGGTCGGCGCCCCACCGAAGACGTACATCCCTCACCGGATCGACGAGGGCTACGGGCTCAACCTCCGCGCCGTCGAGCGCATCGCCCGCGAGGGCTCGGGGCTCCTGGTGTCGCTGGACTGCGGCATCGCCAGCGTCACCGAGGTCGCCCGTGCCCGGGACCTCGGCATGGACGTGGTCATCGTCGACCACCACACTGTCCCCGAGGCGCTCCCCGCCGCCACTGCGGTCCTCAACCCGCACCAGCCAGGTTGCGAGTACCCCACCAAGGCCCTGTGCGCCGCCGGCGTCGCCTTCAACCTGGTGATGGCCCTCCGGCGCTCGCTCCGCACTCTCGGCTGGTTCGCGAACCGCCGCGAGCCCCCCCTCAAGCCCCTCATGGACCTCGTCGCGCTCGCCACCGTCTGCGACGTCGTCCCCCTCACCGGCGCCAACCGCATCCTCGTCCGGCACGGGCTCGAGGCCCTCGGCCGGGCGGACCGCCCTGGTGTCCGTGCCCTCAAGGAGGTGGCGAAGCTCGAGACCGAGGGACCGGTGAGCGCCGGACAGGTCGGCTTCCACCTCGGCCCACGCATCAACGCCGCCGGTCGCCTCGACGACGCGACGGTCGGTCTTCGGCTCCTGCGCACCCCCAGCCTCGCCGCGGCCAGGGAGCTGGCCGGCAAGCTCGACGAGGCCAACCGTGAGCGCCGGGAGATCGAGCGGCGGATGCTCGTCGAGGCCGTCGCCCAGGCCGAGGAGCGGCCGGGCACCCGCGGTCTGGTCCTCTGGGCCGAGGGCTGGCACCCGGGCGTGGTCGGCATCGTCGCGGCCCGGGTCGTCGAGCGCTTCCACAAGCCCACGCTGGTCATCGGCGTCCAGGGCGGGGTGGGGAAGGGCAGCGCCCGGAGCATCGAGGGATTCCATCTCGTCGAGGCCCTTCGCGAGTGCGCCGAGCACCTCTCCCGGTTCGGCGGTCACCGCCACGCCGCCGGGGTCACCCTCGACGCCGGACGGCTCCTCGACTTCCGTCGCGCGTTCGAGGCGGTCGCCGAGAAGCGGCTCCGCGAGGAGGACCTCGAGCCCCGCTGCCGGGTGGACGCCATCGTGCACCCCGAGGAGCTCACCGAGCGCGCCGTCGGAGCGCTCGCCGCCCTCGGCCCGTTCGGTGCCGGTAACCCCGAGCCGATCTTCGTCGCCGAGTCCCTCCATGCGGAAGGGCGCCTCGTCACCGCCAAGGGCGGGGGCGCTCCCCACCTCAAGCTCGTGCTCCCCGACGCGCCATCCCTCGACACCATCGGCTGGGGCCTGGGCCCGCGGCTCGGGGAGGTGGACGGGCCGGTCGACCTCGCCTTCCAGCCCTCCCTCGACACCTGGAACGGCCGCACCCGCGTCTCGCTCAAGATTCGCGACCTCCGCGCTGCCGACACCGCCGTGCTGTCGGCGACCGGATCCTGAACCCAGGTTCCAGGCAAGAACCCCTCGGCGCCGGCGCTCCCCGCAGCCATGACGCGTAGCGGCGACACGCGCGGCGCGCTAGGTTCCGCCCCCTCCATGTCCGTTCCCTTCATCAGCCAGGTCAAGCGCACCCACTCCTGCGGCGAGCTCACCGCCCGGGACGTGGGAGAGACCGTCGTCCTGTTCGGCTGGGTCCAGAACCGGCGCGACCATGGCGGCGCCGTCTTCATCGACCTCCGCGACCGGCACGGCCTCACCCAGGTCGTCTTCGAGTCTGACATCGACCCCGAGGCCCACGCCCTCGCCGGCACGCTCCGCCTGGAGTGGTGCATCGGCGTCCAGGGAAAGGTCGTCAGCCGCGGCGCCAACGTGAATCCGAAGATGAAGACCGGGGAGATCGAGGTGAAGGCCACCGCTCTCTCCGTGTTCAACCGGAGCGAGCCCACCCCGTTTCCGGTCGAGGACAAGATCGAGACCGCCGAGGACAAGCGGCTCGCCTACCGCTACCTCGACCTGCGCCGGCGCCCGCTCCAGCATTCTCTCGTCACCCGCTCGCGGATGAACGCCATCACCCGCAGCACCCTCGTCGAGCTGGGCTTCCTCGAGCTCGAGACGCCCTTCATGGGCAAGTACACGCCGGGCGGCGCGCGGAACTTCCTCGTCCCCAGCCGGCTCAACCCCGGCAAGTTCTACGCCCTCGCCGAGAGCCCGCAGCTCTACAAGCAGCTGTTCATGGTCGCCGGGTTCGATCGCTACTTCCAGATCGTCAAGTGCTTCCGCGACGAGGACCTCCGGCTCGACCGGCAGCCCGAGTTCACCCAGGTCGACCTGGAGATGAGCTTCGTCAGCCAGGACGACGTGTTCGCCGTCGTCGAGAAGCTCATCTCCCGGCTGTGGAAGGAGATCCTCGACGTCGACGTCCCCACCCCCTTCCGGAGGATGCCGTTCGACGAGTCGATGGCGAAGTACGGCAACGACAAGCCGGACCTCCGCTTCGGACTCGAGCACGTGGTGCTCACCGACATCGTGACCGCTCACGGCGGCGAGGGTGGGGTCCCGATGCTGCTGGAGGCCGTGCAGCAGGACGGCATCGTCAAGGCCATGGTGGTTCCCGCCGCGCACCCGCTCTCCCGGGCGGAGGCCGACAAGCTCGAGGAGTTCGCCCGGGGCGCCGGCGCCCGGGGCCTCGCCCGCGCCAAGGTGGGCGAGGGCGGCGAATGGACCCAGTCGCCGATGGCCAAGACCATCTCCCCCGCGCTCCGGGCGGCGATCAACGAGGCCTGCAAGGCGAAGCCGGGCGACCTCATCGTCTTCCAGTTCGGCCGGCCCTCACTGGTCCACACCGTGATGGCCAACCTCCGGGTGCACGTCGCCAAGAAGCTGGGGCTCATCCCCGAGGTCGGCTCCGGCGGCCGCTGGGAGTTCCTCTGGGTCGTGGACCCGCCCCTCTTCGAGTACGACGAGGAGCGCCGGACCTGGGTGGCCGCACACCACGCCTTCACCCGTCCCCACGACGACGACGTCCAGTACCTCCGCACTGACCCGGGCAGGGTCAAGTGCTGGCGCTACGACGTGGTGCTCAACGGCTTCGAGATTGGCGGCGGCAGCATCCGGCTCCATGACCCGCGGGTGCAGGCCGAGGTGTTCGCCGCGATGGGCATCGGCGAGGAGGAAGCGCGCAACAAGTTCGGCTTCCTGCTCGACGCGCTCCGCTACGGTGCCCCGCCCCACGGAGGCATCGCCCTCGGCATGGACCGGCTCGCCATGCTCCTCACCGGGGCCGAGTCCCTCCGCGAGGTCATCCCCTTCCCGAAGACGAAGACCGGGACCGACCTCATGACCGGCGCGCCGGGCGAGGTCGACGAGCAGCAGCTCCGCGAGGTCCACGTCCGGGGGGTGCCCCCGCCGAAGTCCTAGCTAGCCGCGCGCTGCGTCCACCAGGTCGGAAGCGCGGGCCGTCGGCGTCGCGACCAGCGCCCGGACCAGCGCTCGCATCCGCGCCAGCTCGAAGGGCTTGGTGAGGAACGCCGCGCCCAGCGCCTCGGCCCGCGGCACGTCCGCCGGCTCGAGGAACGCTCCCATCAGGATGACGCCCAGGCCCGGCTCGCGTCGCTGGATCTCCTCCACCGCCTCCAGCCCGCTCCGCACCGGCATCGACAGGTCGCTCAGCACCACCGTCCGTCCGTTGCGCCCCGGGGGGAGCGCCGCATGCGCCACCACCAGCTGCTCGCCGTCGGGAACCTCGAGCACCCGGTGCCCGTCCTTGCGCAGGACCGAGGCGAGGAGGAAGCGCAGCGCGCCGTCGTCCTCGGCCAGCAGCACCCAGCGCTCGTTGCTCCCGTTCTCCACGCGGAGTCACATGCTAGCGCGCTGCGCCGCGAGCCGAGAGAGGACGACCTTCCCGCTCCCGGAGGGGTGCCGCGAAGCGTCAACCCACTTTGTCGCGAGCGCTGTCCGGGGGCGTGCGACAGTGTCCGACCCAGCCGATGCGCACCTTCCTGGTGGTGAACCCCGAGAGCGCGGGTGGAGCGACCGGCCGGCGCTGGCCGGAGATCCGCGCCGCGGTGGTGCGCGCCCTCGGCGACGGCGCCGAGCACGC
>DASROG010000607.1:0-4674 GCA_035646995.1 Myxococcaceae bacterium | reverse complement strand
CCCAGCTACCCGTTGCTCCCCTTCCTCGCCGAGCTGTCGTCGGTGGAGCTCCGGCACTTTCCGCTCCCCGAGGACCCGGACGGGGCGCTGGACGTCGATTCCATCGCGTCCATCGCCGACGAGACGACGCGGGCCGTGGTGCTGGTCAGCCCGGCAAATCCGACCGGGTGGCTCCTCGGCGAGGCGGACCAGGTCCGCCTGGACGCCTTCTGTGCCCGGCGCGAGTGGGCGCTGGTGGTCGACGAGGTGTTCGTCGAGTTCCCGCGCCGGGGTCGTGCGGCACGCTCCGTCGCCGCCCGTCCCGGCGAGGCCCTCACCTTCGCCCTCCAGGGGCTGTCGAAGTCCGCGGGCCTGCCCGGGTGGAAGCTGGCCTGGACCGCGGTCCTCGGCCCGGCTCCCGAGCGAGACGAGGCGCTCGCCCGGCTCGAGCTCATCGCCGACACCCACCTGTCGGCCTCAGCGCCGGTGCAGCGCGCACTGCCGGATCTCCTCTCCGGGGCCCCGTCGTGGCGTGCGGGAGTGGCGCTCCGGATCGAGCAGAACGCGCGCGCGCTCGAGGAGGCGCGGCCGCCGGATGCGGCGTGGGACGTGATGCCCTCGGCCGGAGGCTGGTCCGCGGTCGTGAGGCTGCCGCACACCGCGGACGAGACCGCGGTGTGCCTGGCGCTGCTGGAGGCCGGGGTCCAGGTACAGCCCGGACACTTCTACGAGTTCCCCCGGGGCCGGTGGCTGGTGCTCTCGCTGCTCCCCGTCCCGGCGCGGTTCGGTGAAGGCATCTCCCGGATGGCGCGAATGCTGGGGCGACTCTTCCCTGCTCCCTGACGACGCGAAGAGCCGCCGGATGCCCGGCGGTCCTCCGCACCGTTTCCGAGGATGGCCTACTTGGACTCGGGGTCGGGGTCGCCCCGCGTGTCGCGCTCGACGCGCTCGGAGGCCTCCTTCGTCTTCTCGGCCGCGCCGCCGAGGGCTTCCTTGGCTCGCTCCTTCAGGTTCTCGCCGGCTTCCTTCAGGTTGCCCTTCGCCTGGTCGAGCTTGCCCTCGTTCTCCGTGCTCTTGTCGTCAGTTGCGGCGCCCGCCAGTTCCTTCACCTTGCCCTTCAGCTTGTCCATCTCCCCAGCCATTGCGTCGTCTCCTTTCCTGGGAGACGAGCGTGGTCACGCCGAAGCGGGCGCGGAACCCCGGGCAGGCGAGGGAGGGAGCGCCGGGCCGGGGCAGTAGGCCTTCACCAGCCCGAGCATGCGGGTGAGCTCGAAGGGCTTCCGCAGCACGCCGACCACGTGGGGGGACCGGGTCTCGACCGGGGGACCGCTGAGCAGGACCACCGGGCACCCGATCGGTGCCGGAGCGGACCCGAGGGCCTGCAGGATGGCCTCGCTCGCGCCGTCGGGGAGTTTGGCCTCGAGAATCAGCAGGCAGCGAGCCCCGAGCCGGCGCAGCGTGGCGAGGGTATCCGCCTCGCGAGAGACGAGCAGCACCTGGTAGCCGGCCTCGTGGAGCACGTGGAGGAGCACTTCCCGGAGACCGGGGTCGTCCTCCGCCACCACCACCGTTCCGCGCACGTGCCACCCCGCCTTCGTTCGGGCCCGCTCCCCTGCAGACGGGGCAAATGATGGGTTCGGGGGTCCGCCCTGTCACCGTGCGCCGATCAGCCCCCCTGCGCGCAGGTGTCGGCCGATGTCCGTCAGTGGGGGTGGCCGTGATCCTTCCCGCCGCCCGAGCCGTGTCCATGCGAGGCGTCGCCGTGCGCGTGGTCCTGCTCCCGTCCCGGCGGGTGCGGATGCTCGTGCGTGTGCCGATGCCGGTGCGGATGGCTGTGGGTCGTGCCGTCCGCATGCGTGTGCGCGTGCTCGTGTTCGTGCTCGTGTTCGTGGCTGTGCTCGGGCATGGTGCCTCCGGACGCGGAATCGCCGGGAGCGTGCCGGAACCGTGGTCACCGGTCGAGAGCGCGCGCCCGCTCCGGGCAGTATCGTCGCCCCGGTCCGATGCGGGTCCCGCGATGAGAGCCGGAGTGCTGCGCGGCCAGGCGCACGGCGTCGTGTTCGAGGCCAGGGTGGACGACCGCCGCCTGCTCCCCGCGGTGCGTGCGCGCCTGCCTCCAGGCTGGAGCGCCACCCGGCGCCCCGCGGTGGCGATCCTCTCGCTGATGCACGAGGTGTTCGAGGACCCGCGCTCGCGGTCGCGAGGGGCGAGCGGCTCGGAGAGGCGCAGGCGGCGGGTCCTCGGCCTGTCGGTACGGCTCGATGGGCAGGTGGTCGCGCGTGGGCTGAGCCACGCCCAGGCGCTGGACGTGTTCGAGAGCGAGCTGCAGCTGTCCGTGGCGCGGCTGGCCAGGCCCGAGGTGTTCGTCCACGCCGGCGTGGTCGCCGTCGCGGGCCGCGCGATCCTGCTCCCCGGGCGCTCGGGAGCGGGCAAGACCACGCTGGTGCGGGCGCTGGTCGAGGCCGGGGCGACGTACTACTCGGACGAGTACGCGGTCCTCGACCGGGAGGGCAGGGTGCATCCCTACGCGCGGCGCCCCAGCGTCCGATTGCGCGCCGGCCGCAAGGAGCGGCAGTCGGTGCCGCGGCGCCGGGGACGCGCCGGGGTGCCGGTGGGGCTCGTGGTCGAGACGCGGTACAGGCCGGACGGGCGCTGGGCCCCGGTGCCGCTGTCGGCGGGCGAGCGGGTGCTCGCGCTTCTGGCGAACACCGTTCCGGCGCGCGATCGTCCGGCGGAGGTGCTCGCGGTGCTCGCCCGGGCCACGGGGAGCGCCCGCGGCTTCCGGAGCGACCGCGGACCGGCGGGTCGGGCGGCGCCGATGCTCCTCGCGCTCGTCCGTGAGGCTGCGGAGCTCGAGGCGCCGCCGGCAGCGGCCGGCCGGCCGAAGGGGAGAGCCGCGCAGGCTCGGCGCGCCTGAGCCAGGCCGACCCGGTCGAGGACGTGCGAGCCGCGGTCTCTCCGCGAAGCGTCCGGTGGAGCGCCAGGGCGCGCGAGTCGGCGCAGGGGCCCGACGGGGGACGCCGCGCCCTCCTCGGCCCAGGATGTCGCGGAGAGCCGCGCGGGCGGGTGAGCCAGGCCGACCCGGTCGATGACGTGCGAGCCGCGGTGTCCCCACGAAGCGTCCGGTGGAGCGCACGGGCGCGCGGGGCCCGACGGGGGGCGCCGCTTTCCTCGGCCGGCGGACGCCGCGTCATCACGGGGCGTGCGCTCTCGCTCGGCCGCTGCCCTGAGCGAGGCACCCGATGGCGGTCGCGACGGCCGCGGCAACTCAGCTGCCCTGACCGGGGACCCCTCGCCGGAGCGGGCCTGCGCTGCCCTGCGCAAGCCGGACGATGGCGGTCGCGATGGCCGGCCGCGCTCAGCTGCCCTGAACGGGGGACGCGACGCCGGAGTGCGCCCGTGCCTCGGGGTCGGGCGCGTGGGCCGCGGCGTCGGCCACCTCGGCCGCGGTGACCGGGACGGGGAGGCGAGCCGTTCCCGCGTGCTCCACCAGCAGATGCGCCACGGACACCGGGAACACCGGGCGCAGCAGGAGCTTGACCACCGGGATCAGCACCAGCGCGCGGCTCAGCGACAGGCCGGCGAACTCGAAGGGCTGCTCCTCCACCCGCTCCGCGGGGCCGTGGAAGTTGCGCGCCATGCGATCCCAGATGCGTCCCCACCAGCGCGGGAGACCCCAGCGGAAGAGGAACACCCGGTCGGTCAGGGTGAACCAGGCACGCAGGTACCACGGCCGCTGGGTGGTCTCGGGCGGCGTCCAGGCGCGGGCGCTCTGCCCCGCGGTCATCACCATCCACCAGTACGCGGCCCACAGGGCGGTCAGCACGCTGGTGAGTATCCGGTGCGGCGGGACCAGCCGGCCGACGAGGGTGATCAGTACCCATCCGGGCAGGAAGCCGAGGAAGAACCGAACCCGCCGCTTCGTCTTCCGCCGCACCCACGGAAGGTCGAGGCGCACCCGCGGTCGCATCGGCGGATCCTCGGGCGCCACGTTGACCAGGAGCGACAGCTCGCGGGAGAGCGCGTCGTGGAAGTCGCGTGAGAGGGCGAGGATCGCGGTCTGGGCGATGCCCAGCGACGCGTAGATCGCCGCGAGCAGGGCGAGCACCGCCCCGAACCGGCCCGCCAGCCCGCGCTCGTGCCGGTGCACCACTTCGAGCGCGGCCCGCGTGCGCTCGATCCGGGCTCGATCCTGCGCCGTCAGCGGCGGCGCGCCTCTCTGCTCCAGTGCCCGGGCCTCCTTCTCCACCTCGCCCAGCTCTCGCTCCAGGTGCCGGCGTGCGCGCCGGGCCTCGCCAGCGCTCTTCGGCGTGTCGCGGGACAGCGCCTCGGCGCCGATGGTGAGCTCCTCCAGCCTGTCGCTCACCGCCTCCCGGTCCTCGGTCAGCTCGTCCGCCGCCTCGTCGCCCTTGCTCTTCCGCTTCTCCGCGCGTCGCTGGGCGCGGCCGGCCTCCCTCTTCGCTCGCTCGACCGCGGCGGCGACCAGCTCCGCGGTGCGCTTGCCCCTCTCCTCGGGCGGGCTCTCCTGGAGCGCCTTGACCTTCTCCTCGAGACTGGATTCGACCGCGTCCTCGTTCTCGGCCTCGCCGGAGTCCTCCTTCTCTTCCGTGCCGTCCTCGGCCTCGGTGGAGGGCGCGGTGGCGCTCGGGGCCCCGCCCGGCGTTCGGGAGGGTGGCGGGGGTGTCGCCGGTGTGC
>DASROG010000606.1:0-2852 GCA_035646995.1 Myxococcaceae bacterium | reverse complement strand
CTCCGCAGTCGATCGACTCGTACGGCGCGCTGCCTCCGGGCGAGTCCTCCGTTCCGCCGCCCACCGACCAGTACCTCTCGCCTCCGGGCGACGAGCTCCCGCCCCCGCCCGTGGCCGTCGCTCCGGCGCCGGCGAGCGGGCAGTGGGTCTACACCGCGCAGTACGGCTGGGTCTGGATGCCCTACGCGGCGGCGTACACGTACCTGCCCTCCGGGGCGTACCCGGACATGTACCTCTACGTTCCGGCGTACGGCTGGCGCTGGGTGGTCGCGCCGTGGGTGTGGGGCATCGGCCCTCGCCCGTACTTCGGCGTGTACGGCTTTGCGCGCTTCCCCTGGTATGGCCGGGGCTACGGGCGCTGGTACGGCTATCGCGGTGGGCCCGTCTGGGCGGGTCGCGGCTGGGGTCATCCCGGCTGGTATGGGCCCGGGCACCCGGCGGTTCCCGGGCGCGTCGTCCGGCCCGCTCCTCACGTGGTCAGTCCCCGGCCCGGCGTGCTCGTGTCCCCGCCCCGTCCGGGCGGCTTCGCGCGCCTCGGCCCCTCGGGCGTCGCAAGGCCCGGCCCGGGCGCCCGGCCCGGCGGATTCGCGGCGACGCGCCACGGTGGCTTCGGTCACGGTCACGCGGGCGGCTTCAGCCGCCGCTGAGGCCCCTTCCGGCATCTTGCGCTGGAGCCCGGGCCAGCTCCGGGGTTCAGAACGAAGCGATGCGTGGTAGACCGCCGGCGGTCCAGGCCCCGGAGGGGAACCATGCACAGGAAGGTGGCCGTTCTCCGAGTCGCGCTGTTCTTGCTGCTGGTCGCGCTGCCCGCCGCCGCCAAGGAAACGGTGAAGCTGGCGTTCATCGGTCCGCTCACCGGGGGGAACTCCGCGATCGGTCTCGGTGGGCGCAACTCCGCCGATCTCGCGGTCAAGCTCCGCAACGCCGACCCCAAGGCGAAGTACCAGTACGAGCTGGTGGTGCTCGATGACGAGTGCAAGCCCGATACAGGCGTGCAGGTCGCGACGAAGGCGGGCGCTGACCGGTCCATCGCCGCCGGCGTCACCCACTACTGCTCAGTGGTGGCGGTCGCCACGGTCGACACCTTCCACCGGCTGGGGCTCCCGACCATCGTTTGGGGCGCGGTGCTCCCGGAGATCACCTACGGGCACTCCCACAAGGAGATCCACCGGGTGAACGGGACGATGATCAACCAGAACGAGACTGCTGCGAAGCTCATGCTGAAGCAGGGCTTCCGCCGCTGGGTGGTCATCCACGACACGACGGACTACGGGAAGGGTCACAACAAGTACTTCACCCAGTACGCCACCGCGGGCGGGGGGAAGATCCTCGGGACCTTTGGCGTCACCGCCGACCAGCAGGACTTCACCGCCGAGCTCACCCAGGCCAAGGGGCTGAACCCCGAGGCCATCTTCTTCGGCGGCCTCACCCCGATCGGTGTCCGCATCCGCGCCCAGATGGACAAGCTGGGCATCAATGCGCAGTTCCAGGGAACCTCGGGCGTCGTCAACGACGACTTCATCAAGGCCCTGGGACCACTTGCCGAAGGGGTGGTCGCGTTCCGGGAAGGCGCCCCGGCGGAGAAGCTTCCCGGAGGGAAGTTCTTCCTGGAGAAGTACGCCGAGCAGAAGTACCCCAACCCGCCTGAGGCCTACGGCCCCTTCGGCTACGCCGCGGCCAGCCTTCTGATGGACACCATCGACAAGGTCGGGCCAGACCGGAAGAAGATCATCAGCGCGCTGGCCGGGGTGAAGAACGTCGACTCCATCGTGGGGCCCATCACCTTCGACGACCACGGACAGAATACCGTCGCGGCCATCACCGCCTACGTGGTCCAGGATGGGAAGTGGGTGGTCTGGGAGGACAGCGAGTACGCCAGCGGGAAGCGCAAGCTGAAGGGGCGCTGAGCCCCGAGCCGGCCGCCCGGTGGACCTCCTCGCGCAGTACGCGATGAACGGCGTGATGCTGGGGCTGATGTACGCCCTGGTAGCGCTGGGCTTCACGCTCTTCTTCGGCGTGCTGGACGTGGTGCAGTTCGCGCACGGTGACGTGCTCACCGCCGGGGCTTTCGCCGGGCTAGCCACCTACGCCGGCCTGGTGCATGCCGGCGTCGACGCAGCCGCAGTCCAGCTCGTCAGCGTCGTGCTCGCGGCGACCGTCTCGATGGCGGTGCTGGGGGCCGTCCTCGGACGGGTGCTGGTGCTTCCGCTGAAGGGCGCTCCGCCACTGAACGTGCTCCTGGCAACTCTGATGGGCGGCACCGCGCTGCGCGAGTGCATCCGGCTCTTCTACCCGGGCGGCTCGCAGCCGCAGCGCTTCCCGGCGCTGCTGCCCAGCGCCTCCTGGTCCATGGGGCGGTTCACGCTGCGGCTGGACAACGTCCTGATGATCCTCGCCGGAGTCGTGCTCGTGCTCGGGCTCTCGCTGGTGCTGCGGCGGACGCGGCTGGGCCTCGAGATCCGGGCGGTGGCGCAGGACGAGGAGACGGCGCGGACGATGGGGATCGACTTCCGGCGGGTGGTGCTCCTCACCTTCGCGATCGGCTCGGCCCTGGCCGCCTTCGCCGGGGTGATGAACGGACTGTACTACAACGAGATCAACTTCGGTTCTGGGCTGCTCCTCGGCGTCATCGGCTTCAGCGCGGCGGTGCTGGGAGGGTTCCTCTTCGCCAGCCTGCAGACGCTCGGCGCCGTCGCCCTCCCCTTCGCCTCGGCCTACAAGGACGTGTTCGCGTTCACGGTGGTCATCCTGCTCATGACCTGGAAGCCGACCGGGCTCATCGGGGAGCGGCTGGGCGAACGGGTATGACGGCGCTGCGCGCGGGGACCAGGGCGCTGTCCGCGGCGGCACTC
>DASROG010000605.1:0-7184 GCA_035646995.1 Myxococcaceae bacterium | reverse complement strand
ATCCCGCGAACATCGCCACCGCCGGGAAGATCGACGAACCGGAGCTGGAGGTCCTGCTGTTCGAGTTCAAGGCGGACCTCGAGGCCTATCTCTCGAAGCTCGGGGGCACGGGTCCACGGACGATGAAGGCGCTCATCGAGTGGAACCAGGCCCACGCCGACACCGAGATGCCCCTGTTCGGACAGGAGCTGTTCATGGACGCGGAGAAGAAGGGGCCGCTGACCACGGCCGCGTACCGGAAGGCCCGCGATGCCTGCGTCCGGCTGTCGCGCAAGGAGGGCATCGACGCCACGATGAGCAAGCATCGCCTCGACGCCCTCGTGGCGCCGACCCAGGGGCCGGCGTGGCTCATCGACTGGGTGAACGGCGACTCCTCGTCCGGCGGGTGCAGCACGGCGGCGGCGGTGTCCGGGTATCCGCACGTGACGGTGCCGATGGGGCAGGTCCGCGGGCTGCCGGTGGGCCTCAGCTTCTTCGGTCGCGCCTGGAGCGAGGCGCGGCTGCTGGCGCTGGCCTACGCCTACGAGCAGGCGAGCCAGGCACGGAAGCCGCCGACCTACGCCGCGAGCGCGGTCCTTCCCGTCGGCTAGGGGGCGGCGGCCCCGGCGAGCCAGCGTCGTCCGGGCTCCGGATCCACGCCGAACTTCTCGAGGCCGGGAAACACCACCTGCTCGAGCGTGCCGAGGAACACCTCGCGCTTCTTCTCCAGCGGCAGCACTCCCAGCCGGAGCAGCCCCTCGGGGTCCTCGTCCGCGGGCGGCGCGGCGAACAGGCTCTCGTCGATCGTTCCGGCGAGCATCCCGGGGATGAGGGGCGCCAGGAACGAGACGTCGACCGCGGCGGACTCGCGGGAGAGGTGAGCCCAGCCCATGCGGGCGTGCACCACCTCGTCCTTCGAGATGCTGTGCAGCACCTCACGCACCTCGGGGTCCGGCTCCGCGGCCATGAGCGTGGTGAGCGTCGCCATGCTCTCGGTCTCGGTGACGCAGCACGCGGCGACCACCTCGTAGAGGACCGCCTGGCGCTCGTCGAGCGAGCGCGGAGCGATGGAGGGAAGGCTCTCCTCCGGGTCCAGCACCACCGGCTGACCCAGGCTGGCCGCGAGCCGGGCGCACAGGTCGGTGTGACGACGCTCGTCGTCCGCCGCCCGGCGCATCATCGCCGGGACGGGCGAAACCGGATCGAAGCCGGCGACCACGGCCGCCAGCCGATCGAACCGCAGCGCCGCCTCCTGCTCCACCCGCGCGCGGAAGGCCCAGGCCTCCGCCGCCGCAGCGCGGGCCGAGGTCACCAGCCCTTGACTCCGCCTCCGGCCGAATCGGTGGTTCCGGCGTCGGCGGCTGGCTTCTTCGCCTTGTCAGCGGCGTTCGCCTGCGAGCAGGCCGAAGCGGCCACCGCTCCCGCCATGGCACCACCGAGCACCAACACCTGGAACAGCTTCTTGAAGTGCATCCGTCGGGCCCTCCCGGCCAGGTCCAGCGAGGGCAGCATCATCGAGGGAGCGCGTCCGACGCAAGGTCGCCGGGCCGGGACGAAGGCAGGTGGACGATCGCCGCCGCTCCCGGGAGAGAGGAGGGTCGCCCGGGAAAAGTGGACCGGGAATGCACGAGGTAGCTCCCGCGGATGGGTTCGCGTCCGCTCCCTCTCGCCACGCAGATGCGCTCGGCCCGGGTGCCACGGGGGTGGTCCCGGCGGCTCGCCCGCGCCGCGGCTGCCACGGCGGTCGGCGGGGGGCCGAGCCGAACCAGCGGCGAGGTGCGGTCTTCCAGTTCACGCTGCCTCGCGCCCCCGAGGGCGCGCGGCTCCCCTGCGCTCGGTCACCCCGGTGCGGGGACGAGCGACACCGAGCTCGGGTCCGGAGCCGTGGCCGGCCCCTCTGCGAGCCCACGCCCCTTCCAGAGATAGTAGATGGCCGGATAGACGAGCAGCTCGAGGATGAAGGAGGTCACGAGCCCGCCGACCATGGGCGCGGCGATCCGTTTCATGAGGTCCGCGCCAGTCCCGGTCGACCAGAGGATCGGCAGCAAGCCCATGAAGGCCGCGGCCACGGTCATCGCCTTTGGCCGGACGCGCTTCACCGCCCCGTGGACGATGGCCTCCACCAGGTCGCCGCGCGTCCTCAGCCTTCCGGCGGCCTCCGCCTCATCGTGTGCCAGGTCGAGGAAGAGGAGCATGAACACGCCGGTCTCGGCATCTAGGCCCATGAGCGCGATCATCCCCACCCACACCGCGATCGAGACGTTGTAGCCGAGCATCCACAGCAGCCACACCGCTCCGATGGCCGAGAACGGCACCGCGAGCAGCACGATGCCCGCCTTCACCACGGATCGGGTGTTTATGTAGAGCAACCCGAAGATGAGGAAGAGCGTGATCGGAAGGATGAACTTCAGGCGGTCTCGTACCCGGAGCATGTTCTCGTACTGGCCGCTCCAGGACATCGAGTAGCCGGGCGGGACCTGCACCGAGGCCGCGACTGCCGCCTTCGCCCGGTCCACGTAGCTGCCGATGTCCACCTTCGAGGTGTCGAAGTCCACGTAGACGTAGCCGGCGAGCAGCCCGTTCTCGTTGCGGATCATCGACGGTCCCTGGACCAGCCCCACATCGGCGATCTCCTCCATGGGGATCTGTCCCCCCTCGGGGAGAGGGAGCAGGACCCGCCGGAGAGCCGAGAGGTCCTCGCGGTAGTCGCGCGCATAGCGGACGTTGATCCCGTACCGCTCGCGCCCCTCCACCGTGACGCCCTGCTCGTCCCCGCCCACTGCGGTGAGCACCATCGCGTTTGCGTCGTCGATGCTGAGCCCGTAGCGCGCGAGCTGGTCCCGCTTCAGCTGGAAGTCCAGGAAGAAGCCCTCGGACACTCGCTCGGCATAGACGCTCCGCGTGCCGGGAACCCTGGAGAGCGCGGCCTCGATGGCCACGGCCACCTTCTGGATCTGCTCCAGATCCGCGCCGGCGATCTTGACGCCGATCGGGGTCCGGATCCCTGTGGAGAGCATGTCCAGGCGACCCTTGATCGGCATGGTCCAGGCATTGGACATGCCCGGTAACCGCAGCGCCGCGTCCATCTCCGCCCGGAGCTCGGCCTCGCTGATCCGGTCGTCCCAGATGGGGCGGAGCACGGGCTTGAGCCACGCCGGGGCCCAGGAGGAGTACCAGCGCGGCCTCTCCCGCCACTGGGAGCGCGGCTTGAGCATCACCGTTGTCTCCATCATCGACAGCGGCGCAGGGTCGGTCGAGGTGGTGGCCCGGCCCGCCTTGCCGAACACCCGCTCCACCTCCGGGAAGGTGCGGAGCAGCTTGCTCTGCAGCTGCAGCGCCGCCTGGGCCTCGGCGACCGACATCCCGGGCTGCACCGCCGAGGGCATGTAGAGGATGGTTCCCTCGTCGAGCGGTGGCATGAACTCGGAGCCGAGCTGCAGGTACACCGGGATGGTCAGCGCGACCAGCACCAGGCTGCCGACGACCGTCAACCGGGCATGGCGCACCACGAACCGGCACGGACCCTCGTAGATCCGGTGGAGGAGGCGGCTGATGGGGTGCTTCTCCTCCGGGTGGTACGTGCCCACGAGGAGCCCACTGGCGAGCCAGCTCAGCGCGCGTGGCCGGAAGCGGAACGGCTCGATCCTGGCGAACATCATCCGCAGCGCCGGGTCCAGGGTCACCGCCAGCACCGCAGCGATGGCCATGGCGAAGTTCTTGGAGAACGCGAGGGGACGGAAGAGCCGCCCCTCCTGGTCGACCAGGGTGAACACCGGGAGGAAGGCCACCGCGATGACCATGAGCGAGAAGAACACGCTCGGGCCCACCTCCATCAGTGCCGAGAGCCGCACCTGGTGGAAGTCGCCCAGGCTGCCGGCCGCCTGCCAGCGCTGGATCTTGTTGTAGGCGTTCTCCACCTCGACGATGGCGCCGTCGACCAGCACCCCGATGGAGATGGCGATGCCGGCCAGCGACATGAGGTTCGCGTTCAGCCCGAAGAGCTTCATCGGGATGAAGGCCAGCGCCACCGACACCGGAATGGTGACGATCGGCACGACGGCCGAGGGTACGTGCCAGAGGAAGATCAGGATCACCAGGCTGACGATGATGATCTCCTCGATGAGCTTGCTCCGGACCGTATCGATCGCCTGGTCGATGAGGATTGACCGGTCGTAGGTCGAGAGCACCTCCACCCCGGGCGGCAGGGACGGCTTCAGCTCGGCGAGCTTCGCCTTCACCCGCTCGATGACCCGGAGCGCGTTCTCGCCCTGGCGCATGACCACGATCCCGCCCACCACGTCACCCTGGCCATCCAGATCGGCCACCCCTCGTCGCATCTCGGGACCGAGCGTCACCTGCGCCACGTCCTTGACGGTGATCGGCGTGCCTTTCTCGGTCCGGAGCACGAGGGACTCGAGGTCGTGGACCGACTTCACGTACCCCCGCCCGCGGACCATGTACTCGCGACCGGAAATCTCCACCAGCCGTCCGCCGACGTCGTTGTTGCCCTTGCGCACCGCCTGGATGACTATCTCCAGCGGGATCCGGTAGGAGGCGAGCGCGTTGGGGTTCACCGTGATCTGGTACTGCCGGACCTGCCCACCGACGGTCGCCACCTCGGAGACGCCGGGAACCGCCTGGAGCGCGTAACGGAGGAACCAGTCCTGGAAGCTGCGCAGCTCGTCCGAGCTGTGCTTCCCGCTCCGGTCGACCAGCGCGTACTGGAAGACCCAGCCCACGCTGGTCGCGTCGGGCCCGAGCTCGGTCTTCACCCCCTGCGGGAGCTGGGAAGTGATCTTCGACAGGTACTCCAGCACGCGCGTGCGCGCCCAGTACGGGTCGGTGCCGTCCTCGAAGATGACATAGACGAAGCTGTAGCCGAAGTCGGAGAAGCCGCGGATCGCCTTCACCCGCGGCGTCCCGAGCAGGGCCGCGGTGATCGGATAGGTGACCTGGTCCTCCAGGATGTCGGGACTCCGGTCCCAGCGCGAGTAGACGATGACCTGGGTGTCCGAGAGGTCCGGCAGCGCGTCGAGTGGGATGTTGCGCATGGTCCAGACACTGAGCGCCAGGAGGACCAGCGAGCAGGTGAGGACGACCCAGCGCTGTTCGGCCGAGAAGCGGATGATCCGGCGAATCATTTGCCTGCCCCCTCGAGCGCGCTCAGCGAGGCCCGGAGCCGCGACTCGGAGTCGACGAGGAAGTTCGCCCGGGTGACAACCTGATCGCCGGGCTTCAGGCCCTCGAGCACCTCGGAGCGGTCCCCGTCGGTGGTGCCGATCTTCACCTCCTGCGGCCGGAACTTGCCCTCACCGAGCGAGACGAACACCACCTTCCGGGTCCCCGAGTCGATGATCGCGTCGGTGGGGATGCTGACGCCCTTGCGAGCCGGCGCCCGCAGCGTCACCTCGCCGAACATCTCCGGCTTCAGCTCGCCGGTGGGGTTGGGGAACGCGAGCCGCACCTTCGCGGTTCGGGTCTTCGGGTCGAGCATGGGGTCGATGAAGATGACCTTCCCGGGGAACTCCCGGTTGGGGAACGCCTGGAGGGTCAGGGTGGCAGGCATGCCGAGCTTCACCCGCGTGAGGTCGGACTCGTAGGCGTCGGCGAGTACCCAGAGCTGGCTCAGATCGGTGATCTCGTAGGGCATGTCGCCTTCGGCCACCCGGTGACCCATCACCACGTCCTTCTTCGTCACCACCCCGCTCATCGGGGTGTACAGGGTCACGGTCCGCTGCACCTTGCCCGTGCGCTCCAGCCGCCGGAGCTCCGACTCCGGGATGTCCCACAGCTTGAGCCGGTCACGCGCCGCGGCCACCAGGTCCTCGCCCGCCTTTGCGGACCCTGCACCGAGCGCATCGCGGGTCCGGAGCGCGAGGAGGTACTCCTCCTCGGCCGAGACCACGTCCGGGCTGTAGATGCTGAACAGCGGCTCGCCGCCCCGGACCTGCTTGCCCACGTAATCCACGTACACCTGCTCGATGAAGCCGGAGAACCTGAGGCTGACGTGATGGACGCGCGTCTCGTCCACCGCCACCCGTCCCACGGTACGCCAGCTGCCGCCCACCGCTCCCTCGGTCACCGGCGCGGTCCGGAGCCCGATGAGCTGCTGCCGCTGGGGATCGATCCCCACGGTGGCCAGCCCCGAGGGGGAGTGCTCGGTGCCCTCCACCTCGTCCGAGTAGACCGGCACGTAGTCCATGCCCATCTCGTCCTTTCGCGGCGTGGGCGAGGTCACCTTCGGGTCCATCGGAGACCGGTAGAAGAGGAGCTTCCGTCCACCGGCGGCGGCGCTGGCCAGGGGCGGGGGCGCGTTCGCCGGGACCAGCTGCATGCCGCAGATGGGGCACTCCCCGGGCTTGTCCGAGGTGATGCTCGGGTGCATCGGGCAGACGTAGGTGGTGTGCGCGTGGGCCTCGGCCGGACCGGCCGACGGGGCGCCGGCGGGGCGGCGGAGGACGAGCGCGGCGGCGCCCACGCCGGCGGCGACGCCGGCGAGCAGCGCGAGGACGAGGATCCAGGGTCCGAAGCGTCGGGTGCTCATGAAGGACTCCTTCACATCCCAGGCGCCGGGCTGGACGCGGCGGGCGCGCCCGTGCCGGCGGAACCGGTTTTCGAGACGGCGGAGCCGGGCACGGTGCCCGCCGCCGACGAGGCGCCACCCGTCGCCGAGGGAGGCTGGAGGCTGACCTCGCGCAGTCCGATGAGCAGCCGCTTGGCCTCGGCCAGCGCGCCGAGGTACCCGCCCTCGTCGCTGACTACGCCGCGCATCACCTCCAGCACCGAGGCGAAGGGCACCTTGCCGACCCGGTACTGCAAGAGGGTGGAGCGCACCGTGGCGTCGGACTGGACCAGGAGGCCATGCCGGTACACCTCCAGCGTTTCGAGTACCGCGGCGAGCACGGTGTGGCGCTCCCGGGTGCGGAGCGCGAGGAGCTGGCGGACCGCCTCGAGGCCCTGCTGCTCCGAGGTGCGCACCTGCTCGGCCTCGCTCACCGCACGCGAGCCCTTGTCCCACCAGTAGATGGGGAGCGACAGGCCCACGCTCGCCGCCCACATCGGCTCGAGCTGCCCCCGGGGCATGATCGCCGCGGTGACCGAGAGGTCGGGCCACCGCTCCCGGTACGCGCTCTTCACCCGGGCCTCGGCGACGGTGACGCTCCGGGTGGCCAGGGCCAGGTCCGGGCTCCGCGCCTCGGCGTCGG